>PLBD01000590.1 GCA_003135315.1 Acidobacteriaceae bacterium
AATATCCCGGCGTCCACAGATAGCCATTGCCGGGGCAAGGCGGCTGCGAATATTGCGGCAGCGGTGGTGGGGGTTGTTGTGCCTGGAGCACTGGCTGGTCGTAACTGGCGTCCTGGTAGCTGGCGCTGGAATCGTTATTGGAATAGTTCTGGTCCTGCGAAGCCTGCTGCACCGCTGGCGCTGGCGAAGCCTCCTGCGCCTGCGCAGGCTGCTGATAGTTCTGCTGCGGCGCCTGGCTGACTGGCTGCGACTGAGGGTTCGTACTGGCCGCCTGGGTCCCGTCGGTAGGGGCCAGGTTGTCGGTGGTCTGCGCCGGTTGACTCTGGGCACCGTTGTCCGCGATGTTGTTCTTACTGCATCCTGCAACCGCAAACGTCATTGCCACGGATGCTGCTGCCAAAACGATAAGACACGATACTTTGTTCGACATATTCCTCCTGACGGAGATGCCGAAGGGACAACTCCACATCTTCACGGTCTCATGGCAACCTCCTCCGGGTCTGAGCAATAGCGGACACGTCCACGCAACCTAAATCATTTATCGTCTGTGACCGCATTCCGGGAGGCTCGAGTTCGGTGCATTCAGGACGCTGCCAGGCGTCGGTAGACCGCTCGCCTCCTGTTTTCGTGGCGGCCCCGAGTGGTCACAATTGGACAGCTTGGACGAGGACAGCTTTGCAATACTGCGTACATGGCAACGAAAACGATTCCGGAATACCTCGAGGACGAGCGGCGAAGCCGTGAAGGCATTCAGTTGCTGACAGACGAAGAAGCCGCCCGCATCCAGGCTTTGCACGAGGGCCACCATCGAACTCGGAAATCGCCCAAGCTGGAATTGCAGGCTCCAGTTGAAGTGGCGGGCAAAGCGAAAAAGCCCGCTGTGGCTAGAACGCGAAAGCCTGCCGTGGGCAAAGCAAGAAAGCCCCCTATAGCCAAAGCGGGAATGCCTGCCACGGCGAAGGCGAGAAAATCTGTCGCCGCCAAAACGAAAAAACCTGCTGGAGCAGCTCGGAGAAAGCCAACAGCCGCGCGTAAGACGGGGCCAAGAGCCCGCAGGAAGGCGTAACGATCGCTGCTTGATCATAGCGGTCAGCGGCGACCCTACTCTCTAGGAGGAGGAGTTGTGAAAATCCTGATGGGAATTGACGATTCGAAGTTCTCAGGGGCTGTGCTAAAGGCTGTTATCACGCAGTTTCATCCTGAGCATATAGAGGTTCGGGTGTTGCATGTGTTGCAGCCGAGTGCACCGGCACCGCCGCAAATGGCTTCAGGCTATGCTCCTGAACTGGACGACCTGAAGAAGCCAGCCCGTGAGTTAGTGGAGCGAATTGCGAACGAGCTGCGTAGCGCAGGATTCAAGGCGGATACCGCCGTCGAGGTAGGTGACATCAGAGAGACAATCATCGATTTCGCTGCAGAGTGGAGTGCCGATCTGATCGTCGTTGGTTCACATGGGCGGAGCGGCATCGACCGTTTCTTGCTCGGCAGTGTTGCCGAATTCGTCGCTCGCCATGCCACCTGCTCCGTAGAAATCGTCCGCACTCCAGTGCGTGACTGATGGACTCGGAGGCTACTCAACCTTTTTCCCTTTTGAACAAAGTCCACGGGAAAAAGGCCTCTTCGCCAGTGGCAATTGTGATTGTTGTCAATGGTTTGCACGAGGGCAATTTGGGGGCGAAACGTGCCCACAATATGATCGCGACCTTCACTTGTCGGGGCGACGCGTCCGACAAGCGGACAACATAATTTCCCCCTTGTTCGATTCAGTGAGAGTGTCCGTGACTGTGTTCGTGCGGTCCCGAACTGACGGGAATGACGCATCCGTCGCCGACCTCGCAGACGTTGAGTTCAAACTGGATGGTCGTGTGATGGATCTGGAAGCGCTCACCCAGCATGCTGCGAACCGCTGCGAGAATGCCGGCGCTGGCCGAGGCGGGCATATCGGCGATGCCCACATGGCAGGAGAGCGAATGGGTATCGCTGCCGATGCTCCACACGTGCAGGTCGTGTACGGAACAGACGCCAGGAATGTCGCAGATCGCATGCTGAATGCGATCCAGTTCCATGCCGCTCGGCGTTCCCTCCAGCAAAATGTTCAGGCTTTCGCGGATGATGCCGATCGACGACCACAGGATCATTACGCCGATGCCGACCGACAGCGCCGGATCGATCCAGTGCTGGCCGGTAAGAGCGATCGCGACGCCGCCGGCAATGACCGCTGCCGTGGATAAAGTATCGCCGATCTCATGCAACAACGCGCTGCGCAGGTTGATGTCGCGATGGCCGCGCATCAGCAGCAGCGCGATTCCGCCGTTCATCACCACGCCTGCCGCAGCCACCCAGATCATCACATGGGCGTTGACTTGTACCGGAGTCTGCAGCCGCTTGAACGCCTCGTACCAGATGTAAAAGGAAATCAGAATCAGAGTGAGGCCGTTGATGAATGCAGCTAGAACTCCGGCCCGGTTGTAGCCAAAGGTCTTGCGCGCGCTGGGCGGGCGGCTTTGCAGATACACTGCGCCCCATGACATCAGCAAGGCAATGAAGTCGGTGAGGTTGTGCCCGGCTTCGGAGAGCAATGCCAGACTGTGCGCGCGCAATCCAGCGATCACGAGCAGGACGATGTAGGCCAGCGTCACCGCAAGAGAGACTTGCAGCAGCCGCGAGGTCTTCGCGTTGCTTATGTCGCCGGCGTGTACGTGCATGGCTTCAGTCTAAAAGGCGCGTCGCCGTCCTTCAACCGGAGAGCTTACGCCGATGTTACAATCTCGGCGTTTAGCGGCCAGCTAGTCGCTAATTGCTAGTTGCTGCCCCGCAAGGAGAACTCCAATGGTTTCCGCCGCCCCTGTTGCGCCGATCGAACCAAAGCCGCTTTCGGAAGTGGAACGCGTGGTCGACACCTATGTCGCGCCCAGCAAGACCTTTACTGACCTGCGGCGTAGCGCCAACTGGTTTGTGCCCTGGTTGCTGCTGGCGATTGCCAGCGTCGCCATGGTGGTGGTGGTGGATATGAAGCTGGGCATGGAGAAGGTCGTCGAAAATCAGCTTGCCATGCAGCCAAAGCAGGCAGCGCAACTCGATAAACTTTCTCCCGAGGACCGCGCGGCGCGGATGCAGACGGTGGTCAAGTTTAATCGGGCGATTGCATACGCTTATCCGGTGGTGATCGTGATCATTCTGGCGATCATTGCAGCCGTGCTGCTGGGATCGTTCAATTTCGGGTTTGGCGCGGAACTCACCTTTAACCAGTGCCTGGCCGTCTGCGTGTATGCTTCTCTGCCGGGCATTCTCAAAGTCCTGATCGCGATACTCGCCATTGCGGTTGGAGGCGGCGAAGCCTTCACTTTCCAGAATCCGGTTGCCAGCAACCTGAGCGGCCTGGTCGACCCCAGCTCGCACTTCCTTTATTCGATCGCAACGTCCGTCGACATTTTCACCATCTGGACGCTGGCGCTGACGGGCATTGGCATCTCCTGCCTCACCAAACTCAAGCGTGGCACCTGCCTTGGCGTCGTCTTCGGCTGGTGGGCAATCCTGGTGCTCGGGGGAGCAGCCATCGCGGCAGCATTCGCCTGATAGCTGACGCCGGGCCGGAATTCCGCATCTGAGTCGCGGGCTATATTTGGCTCGAACGCCGTCTTGCGCCCCAAATGGGGAAGTCTCGGCGGCACAATCGTCGTATCCCATGGCGGAACTTCAGAAGTGATATATACTTCGGTTGTCCTGAGTTTTTGGTAGTTTCTTCCGCCGGATGGCGGATCGGGGACAGCCGTTTTTCATATAACCCCCGAGAGATTCATACAGTAGGGATCGAGTCGAGGCCGCTTGTCGTGTCTAAGGAACAGGACTGAGTCGCCGGCATGATCTAGCTTTTATACCCCCGGCGTACGTCTTTCCTACCGCAGACCCCCAGGATTGGCCGTGGGAGGTATGGCGTGGACCTTGTATTCATACGTGTCCTATTTGTTCTGATTACTTCGCTGGCCTGCTACGAACTTCAGCCCTTGGGATTAGGACGATGGCCGGCGGCCGCTACCGGCGTCCTGATTGGCGCCGCTGTGGTTCTGTTCGAGGTTAGGCTGCGCCAGGTTAGCCTGAAGCGGCTGATCGGTGCTGTCATTGGCAGTATCCTCGGCATCTGCGGCGCCTACCTGTTCAGCCTGGTTATCCGCAACAGCATCAGCCCCGGCGCGACCCAGAGCTTCCTCCAGCTTTTCGTCATGCTGTTGATGGCCTACATCGGCCTGATCGTTGGCGGCGGTAAGGGCGACCTGCTGAACCTGGCGGCGCTGGGCGGCATCTTCGGCGGCGAGAAGCAGAGCAAGCGCAGCTACAAGATCCTCGACACCAGCGTCATCATCGATGGCCGCATCGCCGACATCGCCGAAACCGGATTCCTGGACGGCGTCATCGTGATCCCGCAGTTCGTGCTGCGCGAACTGCAACTGGTGGCCGACTCTGCCGACTCCATGAAGCGCAACCGCGGCCGCCGCGGTCTCGACATCCTGCAGCGTATCCAGAAAATTGCCAGCCTGACGATCCAAATCGTGGAAGACGATTTTCCCGCCGTGCGCGAAGTGGACCTGAAGCTGATTGAGCTGGCCAAGGTATACGAAGGCAAGATCGTCACCAACGATTTCAACCTTAATAAGGTGGCGCAGCTCCAGGGCGTCGAGGTGCTGAACATCAACGAGCTGGCGAATTCGCTGAAGCCCATTGTGCTGCCCGGCGAGATCATGAAGGTCTTCATCCTGAAAGAAGGCAAGGAGTACAACCAGGGCGTGGGCTACCTGGACGACGGCACCATGGTGGTGGTGGATCACGCGCNNACAACCAGGGTGTCGCCTATCTCGACGACGGAACGATGGTGGTATGCGACAACGCCCGCAAGATGATCGGCAAGAACATCGATATCTCGGTGACCTCAGTGTTGCAGACGACGGCGGGAAAGATGATTTTTGGCAAGTTCGACGAGCGCGCAGCCATGATGCCGCGACCGGTCGAGCCGCGGCCGGACCTGCGCAAGTCCGGACCCACCGCTACGGCGGCGATTACGGAAACGGCCAAGCCGGAGTAGGCCTTTTCCGGCTTTGTCACATCTTCGATCACGGGGCGCGGATTTCAGCCGCGCCCATCGACGCCATTTCGACGACCGGCTTTAGTCACTGAGGAAAGTCGAATTTCGGGAATCTGTTTTCAGGTTCTTATGCGCCCCGCACCGATCATCACCGGACTCATGTGGGTGGCTGCACCCATTGGCGTTCTAGGCTTCGCGGCCCTGCTGCTATGGCTGTCGGGTAATTGGCGCTGGGTGGAGGGCTGGATCTTCGGTCTTTGGTGGGTATCCTTCATGGCTACCCTTTATTTGTGGCTTCGCCTCAGGGACCCTGCGCTGTTGGCCGAGCGCATGCGCAAGCCCGGCAGCGGCGGTGAATCGCGTGTCGATATGGCCATCCTCTTTGCGTTAAAACTGTGCTTCCTGGCTTCGCTGTTTGTGTCGGCGCTGGATGTGCGCTTCGCTTGGACACCCCGGCTCCCTCTGTGGAGCGAAGTATGCGGAGGCCTCCTGCTCCTTGGGGGTAGTTTCTTCATGTTCCGCGCCTTCACCGATAACACATATGCGTCGCAGCTGGTCCGTATTCAGAGCGAGCGCGGCCAGCATGTCATTGACACGGGCGTCTATGGCTTTGTTCGCCATCCCATGTATCTTGGGGGAAGTCTCATGTTCGTTGGTGGCCCGTTGCTGCTCGGCTCGGTTTGGGGCCTTCTCGCAGGTCTGGCGGCGGTCGGGTTCCTCATTCTGCGCATCTTTGGAGAGGAGAAGCTGTTGGCACGCGATCTGGAAGGCTACCGGGCCTATCGCGAGAAAGTGCAGTACCGCCTTATCCCGCACGTTTGGTAAGCACTCCCTCAGCTCATCCTGCTCATGGATCAGACGTAGGCATCTGGAAATGACAGACGCCGCCACGGCTGATTCCTGCGTCTCTGATTTGTATTGACCCTCTTCCGCCATTTATACTCGGCTCCCCGTTATGAAGGTTATTGTCATCATTCCCGCCGCTGGTCTGGGGACACGAATGTCCGCGGCTTCCGGCGGTCCCAAAAGCAAGAGCAAGCAGTTCTTTGAGCTGCAAGGTACGCCGATCCTGATCCACACTTTGCGCAAGTTCGCGCAGTGCGGCGCGGTCGGCGAAATCGTCGTGGCGCTTCGCAAGAGCGAAGCGGCAACTTTCCAGAAGCAGATCGAGAAGGAAAATTTCAAGAAGCCGCTGCGCATTGTGGAAGGCGGCGAGCACCGCCAAAACTCGGTAGCCAACGCGCTGGCTGCGATTGAAGCGGCTGACGAGGACATCGTGCTGATTCATGACGCTGTGCGTCCTTTTGTCGATCAGGAGACCATCGTCAACGTCATTGAGGCGGTTAAGAAATACGGCGCGGCGATTGCCGGCGTGCCCGCCATCGACACCGTGAAGCAGGTGGATCGCACGGCCGATGGCGCGGTGGTCATCGCCACCGTCCCGCGTGAGCGCATGGTGCTGGCGCAGACCCCGCAGGGCTTTCGCTTCGGCCTGCTGAAGAAGGTGTTCGATGAAGCCATGGCCGACGGCTTCATGGGAACGGACGAAGCCTCGCTGGTGGAGCGCAGCGGCGGGACGGTCCACGTTGTCATGGGCTCGCCGCGCAACATGAAGATCACCACTCCCGCCGATCTGGAATTGGCCGAGTTCTTCTTGACGCAGGAGAACCGCGACGCCAGCCTGAGCGGTTAGGTGGAAGAGCCTTGACTTTTGCTGTGAAGAGAACGGGTGGGGCATGCCTTCAGGCGTGCATTTAGCCGGCATTCTGGAGAGCGCGCTTTAGCGCCTGAGGTAGGTCTTCCATCGCCTCAGCGGCTAAAGCCGGTTTATTTCCCGAATGTCATCTGTACCGCTGAAGCGGTACTCCACCCAACAAACAACAACTTGAATTACCGGCCCTTGAGAATCAATTTGTCCACTTCACCCATATCCCGCATTCCGCGCATCGGCTTCGGCTGGGACTCCCACGAGTTCAAGCCCGGTATTCCGTTGAAGATTGGCGGCGTCACGCTCGCGCATCACAGCGGACTCGCCGGCCACTCCGATGGCGATGTTCTGCTGCACGCGCTCACCGACGCGCTTCTTGGTGCAATCGCCGCCGGCGATATCGGAACCTATTTCCCGCCCAGCGATCCAAAGTGGAAAAGCGCCGATTCGGGGATTTTCGTCCGTGAAGCGCTGAAGCTGATCGATGAGGCTGGCTACGCGGTGGGCAACGTGGACAGCACCCTGATCCTGGCCGCGCCGCGCATCGGGCCGCATGCCGCAGCTATCCAGCAGAACGTGGCCGGACTGCTTGGCATTGAGCCTTCACGCGTTGGCATCAAGGCCAAGACCCCGGAAGGCATGGGAACGGAGAACGCCGCCATCGCGCACGTCGCTGTGCTGCTGTACGAAATCAGCTGGCCGTAGCCCGGTTTCTTCCCGCCTCTTCAACTTGTGATCAAGAGGAGGGCTTGCGGAACGAACAGCATATTCCTCGTTGCGCTCGTGCCGACAATTTCGACGGACTAGTGTTTCAATCCTCGGAACAGCCCTCCTCACGCGTAAAATAAAGTTTTCGCGCAACTCGGCGCTGCTCGCCGTGGGGCGCTGTTGTGAGGCGCAATCATGTCGACATCAACCCGCGATGAGGAACCTGCCACATCCGCTGAATCACCAGGCCGACCGTCGAATTTCGTCCGCGACATCATCCTCGACGACCTGAAGACCAACAAGTACACCGGCCGCGTACACACGCGCTTTCCGCCCGAGCCCAACGGCTATCTCCACATCGGCCACGCCAAGTCCATCTGTCTGAACTTCGGACTGGCGGCGGAGTTCGGCGGCAAAACCAACTTGCGCTTTGACGACACCAATCCCGAAAAGGAAGAGCAGGAGTACGTAGATTCGATCATCACCGATGCTCGCTGGCTGGGCGCGAATTGGGAAGATCGCATGTTCTACGCTTCCGATTACTTCGACCAGCTTCACGCCTGGGCGGTGCAACTGATCAAAGCAGGCAAGGCCTATGTCGACGACCTGGGCGCAGAAGAAGTCCGCAAATATCGCGGCTCGCTGACCGAGCCCGGCGTCGAAAGTCCGTACCGCAACCGGTCGGTCGAAGAGAATCTCGACCTCTTCGAGCGCATGAGGCAAGGCGAATTTCCCGACGGCTCGCGCATCCTGCGCGCCAAGATCGACATGGAATCGCCGAACCTCAACTTGCGCGATCCAGTGATGTACCGCATCCTGCACGCTTCGCATCACCGTACTGGCGACAAGTGGTGCATTTACCCCATGTACGACTTCGCGCATGGCCAGTCCGACTCGCTGGAGCAGATCACGCATTCCATCTGCACGCTGGAGTTCGAAGACCATCGCCCGCTATACAACTGGTTCATCCAGCAGCTCGGCATCTTCCCTTCGCAGCAGATCGAGTTCGACCGCCTGAACCTGACCTACACGCTGCTGAGCAAACGCAAGCTGCTGCAACTGGTGCAGGAGGGCCGCGTGCGCGGCTGGGACGATCCCCGCATGCCGACAATTTCCGGCATCCGCCGGCGCGGCTATACGCCGCAGGCAATCCGCAATTTCTGCGCGGCCATCGGCGTGTCCAAGACCAACGGCATCATCGACCTTGCCATGCTGGAACATTTCGTCCGCGAAGACCTGAACAAGCAGGCGCCGCGCGCGATGGTGGTGCTGCGTCCGCTGCGCGTCGTTATCGACAACTATCCCGAGGGGCAAGTCGAGGAACTGGAAGTGGTGAACAATCCCGAGGACGCGAGCGCCGGCACCAGGAGAGTGCCGTTCGCCCGCGTGCTCTACATCGAGCAGGACGACTTCCGCCTGGATCCGCCGAAGAAGTTTTTCCGGTTGTCGCCGGGGCACGAAGTGCGGCTGCGCGGCGGATACTTCATTACTTGTACCAATGTGGTGAAAGACGAAAGGACGGGTGAGGTCGTCGGGGTCCATTGCACGTATGATCCCGCGACGCGCAGCGGCAATGCTCCCGACAATCGCAAGGTCAAGGCGACCATTCACTGGGTGTCAGCGCAGCACGCCATCGATGCCGAAGTGCGGATCTACGAGAACCTGTTCACAAATGAGGACCCTGGCCAGGTGCCCGAAGGCCAGGACTTCACCGTGAACCTGAATCCGAACTCGCTGGAGATTTTGACCAACGCGAAGCTGGAGCCGTCGCTGGCAACTGCAAAACTGGGCGATCGATATCAGTTCGAGCGGCTGGGATATTTCTGCGCCGATCTGGACTCCAAGCCCGGCGCTCTGGTCTTCAACCGCACCGTGCCGTTGCGCGATACCTGGGCGAAGATTGAGAAACGCCAGCAGGAGTCGCGTTAGGTGCAGTCCAGCGCTCCTTCTCCCGTCCGTCTCCGTTTTGCGCCTTCGCCGACAGGCTACCTCCATGTCGGCGGCGCGCGCACCGCTCTCTTCAACTGGCTTTTCGCACGTCACTACGGCGGCACGCTCGTCCTCCGCATTGAGGACACCGACCTGGAGCGCTCGACGCCTGAGATGGTCGAAGGCATTCTCGTCGGGCTGCGCTGGCTCGGCATCGACTGGGACGAAGGCCCATTCTTCCAGACCAATCGCATGGAGCTCTACCGTGCGGCGGCCGGGCACCTCCTCAACACCGGTCATGCTTACTACTGCTTCTGCGGGAAGGAGCAACTGGAACAGCAGCGCGCCGAAGGAGTGGCGCAGGGCCGCGTCCCGCGTGACGCCTGTCGTAATCTCTCGCGCGACGAAGCCCAGAACCGCCGCGCTGCCGGCGCTGCTGCCATCCGCTTCGCCGTCCCCGAAGGCGGCGGCACCGCCTTCGACGATGCCGTCTTCGGCCGCGTCGAATTCGCCAACTCCGAGATTGAAGACTTCGTTCTGCTGCGCTCCGACGGCGTGCCGACCTATCACCTCAGCGTGGTGGTCGACGACATCGACATGCGCATGACGCACATCCTTCGCGGCGCCGATCATCTCTCCAACACGCCCAAGCAGGTG
>PLBD01000112.1 GCA_003135315.1 Acidobacteriaceae bacterium
TCGCTGCGCATCACGTCCCAGTGCTTCTGCATGAAGAGCACGCCGGGACGTAACGGATGCATGGCAACATGGTGAACGCAGTGGCCGATTTCAGCATCCTGATCGGGCAGAAACTGCGAACGCAGGCCGCGATTGATCGGCTTCCAGGTTGCACCGCCGTCGTCGGTGCGGAAGGCGCCGGCAGCAGAGATCGCAATGTAGATGCGGCCCGGATCATTACGATCAAGGATGACGGTGTGCAGACACATGCCGCCTGCGCCCGGCTGCCAGTGCGGGCCCGTACCATGACCGCGAAGCCCGGAGAGCTCCTGCCAACTCGCCGCGCCGTCGGTGGAGCGGAACAAGGCAGCGTCTTCCACGCCGGCGTAGACGGTGTTTGGATCGCTGAGCGAGGGCTCCAGATGCCACACGCGTTTGAACTCCCAGGGATGCTGCGTTCCATCGTAAAACTGATGCGTGGTAAGCGGTTTGCCGGTTTTCTCGGAGGTATCGTAAACAAACTTGTTGCTCTCGCCTATGGGCCAGCCCTGTGGCGATTTCCCTGGGCCACCGCCGGGAGTCTCCCACGTCTTGCCGCCATCACTAGAGCGCTGGATCACCTGGCCGGACCAGCTGCTCGTCTGCGATGCATACAGGCGATCGGGGTCAGCCGGCGATCCCTTCATGTGATAAACCTCCCAGCCGGCGAAGTGCGGCCCGCTGACTTCCCACTTATCACGCTTTCCGTCCGACTCCATAATGAAAGCGCCCTTCTTTGTTCCAACCAATACGCGAACTTTGCTCATCGTCGCTCCTCGTTTAGCAATTAGCAATTAGTGAATAAGCACACCATGCATCGTTGGCCAACTCCATTTCGCCGTTTTGAAGACTAAGCGCTGATTGCTAATTGCTAATCGCTTCCTACATTACCGGCGCCGGCGTTCCATCCGACCACTTGCCAACCGAAATCACCCACACATCGATTGGCTCGGCACCTTTGAACTGCGGGTTCAGCATAACCGGCGAGTTGGGCACACCGTCGCCCCACGCCGCGGGATCCATATGGGGCGTGTAAATCATCACGTGGGCGAGGTTGCCTCCGTCGGCGGTCAGGTATCCTCGCTTTGACATCATGTAGCTCATTGAGCCCGGCTCCAGCGGAGGCAACTCCTTCCTGTCGTAGGCTTCCTTGTTGGCAGCGATGATCTCGGATTTTGATTTGCCGGCAATGGCCAGCTTGGTTCTTTCGAAGGTCGCAGGCAAGATGGATCGCACCGCCGGCGGATTGAAGCAAAGTGGCCCGCGCATCTTGGGATTCCAGAAGCTCGGAGAGTCTTCGGGAGACATCCACGCTCGCTCCACGATACAAACAAACCCGTTCTTACCCTCAACCGCGGTCACGTACCCGTGCTCGGTCAGCACCATGACGGTCGCGTCCCGCGAAATAGCGTCCGGCGCCGCGCTACGCGCCATCGCGATCTCGGTGTCACGATCGTCGAGATAAAGATGGAGCGGAGCCATGCTGGGGTACTGCGTCTTGGACTCGGGCGCCGATGCCCCATAGGCCGAGCCCAATCCAACCAGCACGAGTATTGCCGATGCGGTCATCATCGCGATGCTTGCTTTTACTTTCTTCTCATTCATAACCACCTCAAGGCGTCGCCCGGCGGAGGCCAGAGTCCCCGCAACCGAGCATCGCGCAAAGAATAGTCCTGCCTGTATCCCCGTGTTCGCCGATCCGAAAGCTTATGCTGCTCCTTCGCAGTTAATCATCCAGGGAACGCCGAACCGGTCCGTAACCATGCCAAAGCCGGCGGCCCAGAACGTCTTCTGGAACGGCATGCAAACTTTTCCGCCATCGGCGAGAGCGTTGAAGATGCGTTCCCCCTTCACCGCGTCCTTCAGCGCCAGCGAGACGGAGAAGCCCTGCGGTTGGCTATAACGTCCCGGAGGAGCGTCCCCTGCCATCAGCCACTGGTCGCCAATCTTCATGCGGGCGTGCAATATCTTGTTTTGCCAGTCCGGCGGCACTTGCGCGGCAGCCGGCGTTCCAGCATGCGTCAGCATGGCTTCGATCTTCCCTTCCATGCACTGTTCGTAGAACTTGAATGCTGCTTCGCAATCGCCGTTGAAGTAAAGGTAAGTGCTCAGTTCCATCATGTTCTCCTCGTTGGGTTGTGAATAAATGCCTGCAATATGCCCTCAGGCTTTTCCGTACGACAGAATGACTATCCCGGATGCTCACGGCCACAGCCACTCGCCCGACTTTGCCTGCAGGGGCGTCGCATCGCGCTTCCGCCAGCGCCGCCGCACCTCCGCCAGCAACTCCTTGCGATGCTTCTCCAGCTTGCCGATCATGGCGCAACTTGCTCCCGTGTCGTCGTAGCGCGCGCCCCAGATCAGCAGCTCCAGAACCACCGGCGCCAGATCCATCCCTTTTTCGGTCAGCCGATAGTTCACTCTTCGTCCGTCCGCAGCCTCGACCTCAGCAACGATGATGCCGGCTGCTTGAAGTTTGCGGAGCCGACCGGCAAGGACGTTCGTCGCGATGCCTTCGCCGGAGCTCTGGAATTCCTTGTAGGTTCTGAAGCCGCGCACCATCAGGTCGCGGATGATCAGTAGTGACCAGCGGTCCCCCAGCATCTCCAGAGAAATGTTTACCGGGCAGCCCGAGCGCCGCTTCGACTTAGGCTTACCGGGCATGTTGGCGGAAAAAATATCAATATTACTTGTGAAATGCAAGTGATTTACGAGCGGGACGTCACGGAAAACTGCGGTCAGTCACATGGACACGCTGGCGGCTACCGAGGGGCAGCCCACATGCGGTTCATCAGGACCAACTTGCCCCCGCTGCGGGCAAGCTGATAGCTCCCGCTCTGTTGGATATAAGGAGGAACCTTGCCGTCTTCCACCCACAGAAAGACACGCTGCGGACCCCGCCACAGTGCGCCCAGCGAGGCATCGTTTTCGAAGATGGCCGGTGCATCGGGAAACAGCGATCCATACTCCAGGTCGCCCTCGGTGCGCGTGTTCACCACGTGGACTGGCTGCTGAACGTAAAAGTTCAATGTCGACGCGTCCTCATACGTCCCGTAGGAGACGATCACGTCGCCCAGTCGAAATTCCTGCTCGACCGCATCGGCCAGCTTCTTCGAAGAGAGGATGGGCGAGAACATCACCAGTCCCTGATGCACGGCCAAGAGCACGACCACCATCATGATCGTGAGCGCCCAGTTAGCAGCGCCGGCGTGGTTCCGGCGCCGATATAACAAGTTGAGAATGCTCCCGAGAAACAGCGCGATGGCGAACGTCGCCAGGGGAACGCGGAAGAGTCCCAAGGCGCGAGGTGTCAAGTCGAAGATGTGACCGAAGGCCAGCGCGTATTCGTTCGGGTTCTTCTTGAGCAGGTCGGCGAGATCGCTGTCAGCCGGCGTGCTCTTGCTTTGCGCCAGCAGAAACATGGCCGCGGCGAAGACAACCGTGGCAAGCGCGACCAACGCAATCGATCCGATCCGGCCGGCTTTACGCAGCGCGGATTTGTCCGGAGAATCTTCTTCTTGTTGCAACCAGCCGCCAATCAGCAGAGCCAGTGCCGGTAAGGCGGGAACGGCGTAATACTCCTGCCGGGTGGAGAAGCTGAAGAACAACAGAATGATCGCTGCCCAGATGGCATAGAGCAGCATCGCGCGCTGTGNNGCCTGCAAGAGAAACGCCGACCAGGGAAACAACCAGAGCAGCATCAGCGCCCAGAAAACCAGCAGCGGGACGGTATCGTAGTCGCGCGGGATGCGCTTGCCGAGATAACGCAGGAAATGCTCGTTGACGAAATAGAACCAAAGGAAGCCCCGCGACTGACCGGCAGCGGGATTCTCGATGGCAGCGGCGATGTGCCACGGCGCGGCAATGATCAGCAACACCAGCGTGCTGGAAATCAGACGCAGGCGCAGCAGATGCTTCAGATTTCCGGTGAGAATCAAGTAAATTCCGATGATGGCAGCGGGAAACACCAGGCCGATGAGGCCCTTGGTGAGCACATTCAGAGCAGCGGTCGCCGCCAGTCCCCAGCACGACGCGATTGAAGGCGGCTGTTCCTCCAGCGTTCGCAGGAAAAAGTCGAATCCCAACGTCAGCCACAGCGGAATGAGCATGTCGGGAATGAGAATGCGGGTGAAGAGATACGGCCCGATCGACACGGTCAGCGCGATGGCAGCCCAGAAGCCGGCGCGCTCTCCCAACGTCCGCTTGCCAAGCGAGTAGGTCGCCAGCAACAGCCACAACTCGGCGAGGATCAGCGGCAATCGCGCCGCCCAGTCCTTTACGCCGAAGACTTCATAGCTGGCTGCCATGCCCCAGTACAGCAGCGGGGCTTTTTCCAGATAGCGCACGCCGTCGATATAGAGGGTGGTCCAATCGTGGCGGACCAGCATCTCGCGGGCGGCTTCGGCGTGGACGGAGTCGGCATCATCCAGCAACGGCGGCGAGAACAGGCCGGGAATGTAAACGACCGCCCACAGCAGAACGATCCAAATCCAGCGGTGCCGTTGCGAGCGGGAGCGGGAGAGCGTTTCACCGTTGGCGACGTTTGTCTGGGAATCGACGCGAGAGCTCATTACAAGTCAGAGGTCTGATTATAAGTGAGCCTTAACTTTCCGAGGCTTCGCCGCCAGGAAGTACTCCTTCGATCTCTGCCGTGGCGCGCTGTTTTGCTGGCATCGTGGTAATGACGATCACGCTGACCAGCACCAGCAGCGTTCCCAACAAAGTTCGCGCTCCCACGGCTTCGCCGGCGAAGAAGTATCCCAGCGCCACCGCGATCACGGGATTGACATACGCGTAGGTGCCGACCCTGGTCGGAGATTCATGATGAATCAGCCACACATACGCGGTGAACGCGATGATCGATCCGGCGACGGTAAGGTACGCCAGCGCGATCCAGGCTGCGCGCGAAACTGTCTGCGGATGAAACCCGCGAAACTCGCCGAGCGCCGTCGACGTCAACGCCAGCAATACGCCTCCGCAAGTCATCTGGGCGGCGGAGCTCATGGGCTTGGAAGCAGGCAGTGGCAGCTTGCGGCTGAGCGCCGACGCGATCGACCAACTCATCGCGGCGATCAACAGGGCAATTGCGCCGGACGGTTCGATGGCGCTCTCACCCAGACGCAGAGAGTGGCTCACGAGCACGACTACGCCGCCTATTCCAATCAGCAGCGCAAAAGCCAGCCGCACCGTCAGACGTTGCGTTCCCAGGAAAAAGATTTCCGAGAGCGCCATGAACACCGGAATCGTCGCCAGCATGACGGCGGTGACGCCCGACGGCACGCGCGTTTCCGCCCAGAAAACCAGTCCATAGTCGCCCACGAATATCAGCACTGCCAGCAGCGACGCGGACAGCCACTCCCGGCCGCGCGGCGAAGGCGATCCGCGAAACCGCATCCACGCGTACAGAGCGATTCCCGCGAGCAAGAAACGCATCGCCGCAAGCAGAAACGGCGGCACCTCGCGCACGCCCACGCGGATGGCGAGAAAGGTCGAGCCCCAGACGAAGTAGACAATGCCGAAGGCAAGCAGAACCTGCCATTTCGCTGGGCGAGTCGTGCTATCCATCGAAGCTCCTCGCGGGCGGTTCGCACAGTACGGCCCGTCTGCTCCAATAGATCAATGCGAAGCGCCTGCGGACGCAAGCTTCGCCTATAAGAAGTCTTTATGGAAGTAACAGGTTTTGCTTATCGGGCAGATCGGCAGAGTTAGCCGCGGCGCAACTGGGACGGCCTTGCGCGTCAGTTTTCGATGTCGGCAAACTTTCTCTCTTCCACCGCGACGTGCAGCCGCATCATGCGAGTGAGGTCTTTGCCTTCCCGCTTCAGTTCGGCCACGGCAGCTTCCAGATCGCGCTGCTCGCCGACGTGCGAAATGTGATCGCGAAAGTTCTCCAGGCGCACGCGCAGCTCACCGTGCTGGCGCTTCATCTCGCGGGCAAACGAGGCCAACTCCGGACTCATCCTGGCGATCATCTCCAGCACCGTAGTTTCTTCGTGCGCGTAGTGCTTGGGCAGCCACTCTGCGATCCATTTGCCCTGGCTCATCGCCTGATTGGCCGTGGCCAAATCGGTAAAGATCTCCGAGTAACAGACGATCTGTTCCAGGGCCGTATCCAGCTGGTCCAGGCGTTTCAGAAGGTCTTCATGCTCACTATGAAGACTGGTCGTCTCTTGATGGAAGTTGGGGTCCAGGCTTGCCATCGGACACCTCGCTGGTTTGATGGTCGGCCTGAAAAGACCATTGAGCTATGACGGCGATCACCAGTCCGAGTGACAAGAGAACAGCGGCCGGATCCCGGGGTTGGCGGTGTCGCAGACTCGAGGCATTGTGCCCTGCGCTCGCCGTCCTGGACGATTATTTCTTGCCCTGGACCGCGGCCAGGCATTGCCCATACAGTTCCAGCAGATGCCGCGCATAGTCCTCAGCTTTCGATTCTCCGCCTGCCTGGAATCCCGCTGCCGTCGAACTTGTCCTTCCGTATCCGGTAGTGACGGCCACGAACTTCATCAGGTCCAGCGCAATGTCCTCATCCCGGCGCACGCCCGGAGTTGCTGCACTGCGTTCCTCCACGTTCTCCTCCATAGGTGCAATTCCCTCAATCGTAGCGAAATCATAGCAGAGAGCAAATGGGGTCAGACCTCCAGCCCGACGTGGCACACGCGGCCGACAATGTATTCGGAATAGCTTCTGCCGCGCTCGATTCTCAGCATCTCGACTTCCTGCCGTGGATCGCGCGGCCGCAGCACCAGGTAATCGTCAAATAGCGACACATATCCCATGACGCAGCGGCCGCCGAAGTTGACGGCATAGACATTGGGCTGAAGGCGGCGGTACGGCTGCAGCGAACTGTAATGGCGGTCGATCAGCAGGGTCGCCGCCGCTGTTGCAATGGAAAACTGGCGCGCGCCTTTCACGTCCAGCCTGATCAGCACGAAGCGCAGCCAGTCGCGACGGTCTTCGGCAGGGCGCGGCTTCAGCTTGCGCAGGAAAGATTTGTTGAAGCTCCGCGTCTCCAGTATCTGATCAGGAGCAAAGCGCGCCAACACTGCAGTCCGGGCCGACACCAGCGCGATCTTTTCGACACCTTCGGCAACTTCCGGCGGTGCAAGCCGCTTGCGAAGGTCCTTGAGGTCCACCAGATCGAGTAAGCCAATGTCCAGGGTGTCCAGCAGGCGGTCCATCGACTCCAGGCTCAGGCCGCGGCGGGCGTTCAGGAAGTTGGAGAGATGGCCCTGCGGGAAATCAGCTGCGCGAGCCAGGCTGACCCCGGTGAGCTCGCCCCGGGCAATGCGGGCGCGGATGTGGGTGCGCAGTTGGTCCTGCAGAGTTTGAAGTTTCATCTTGAAGATTTTGCCAACAGCAATACATGTACTTTAGTAATATGCTTAAAGCAATATTTTTGTTGACGAACATGGTTCCCTGTGCGAAAGTCGAACCAATCCCGGAGTTCTGTGGTCCTGGCCGAGGTAACGAGGAATGAAGGACACCGAACCGAACATGGAAGATAGGACTTTTGCTGAATTCCGGCGCAAAATCAGAGAAGCCGACCTGCTCTCCGCAGCCACCGAGAAGCTACTCCGCAGCCTGCGTTTTTCCGGGAGACTGAGCGTCGTTGTACAAAATGGAAGCATTTTGAAGTCCGGATATGAAGAGGGCTATTTCAGACGCCGGCAGGACGAGCGGATGATCTCCTGAGAATCCGGCGCGCTGAAGCACAGCCAGAGAGTTCAACCGTCGCAATTATCCCCGTAATTTCTCCGCTGCGCTTCCAGCCCCGCTCTCCACAAACTAAATCACCAGCAACAGGTCATCGTAACTGAAACGAGCCCTGTGCACGCGTGCCCAAGGGTCAGGGCGGCGCGTCGCAGGGCTTTGGTCATTGTCACAATGGAGGGGCAGCAATATGCAGGACACTACCTACGAGCTAAAGTACTGCGAACGGTGCGGATCCCTGGGACTGCGCCGTAGCCAGTCTTCGGAAACCTACTGCGAACCGTGCGGACAACTCCTGGTGCACTACTCTTTTCCGGGGAACCTGATCCGTCGATCTCCGCTTCGCAAGTCCAGGACTGAGCCGCGCGCACCGCTGAGACGCGAAGGGGCGGATCAACCGCACGCGCCGTTTGGGAGGCTGCAATGAAATCTTCGAGATTCTCATCCCGCAAAGCGCAGTTGCTGATTCGCGAAACCAACAACCGCGCGCCTGATTCGGAAGCAGAGGAGATCGATCCGCGGCCGGAGATGCTGTGCTTTCGCCGCCAAACGCTGGCGCTGGTGCGGCACTTCTTTGAGCTCTCCTGCCAGGTCGGCCGATTGCCTTCCCTGCTGGGCCGGGAATTCTTTCGCGCCCGCGTCTCCCATCACAGCATCCCCAGCTTCGAAGACCAGGTAGTATTCGCCCGCGATGTTGAACTCTGCCTCTTGCGGCTAAGCGACGAGCATGCCGAGATCATCACCCTGGTAGGGCTGTATGACTTCTCGCTTGACGAAGTCGGCGAGATGCTGCGGTACTCCAGAACCGCAGTGCATAGATGGTTTTCGGAGGCTCTCGACTATCTCAGCGAGATCTTTCTGCGAGCCGGCCTGCTATTGGAGGAGCGGCCTGACCGGCGGCAGCGGCAGGTCAGCAATCGCCCGCTTCCCGCCGA
>PLBD01000099.1 GCA_003135315.1 Acidobacteriaceae bacterium
GAAGTGTGCTGGTCGGATTGTGTGGAGAGGTGGAAGAAGGCGAAGCCGATTCAGTATCCATCATTTGACGAGTGGAAAGACGCGGCGGCACGTTGCGATGACACCGCTCATCTGCTGCCCGAGGTGAGAAAGGCAAGAACGTCCGGGAAGCTGGTCGCCCCTAATCGTTTGACCGAGGCTGCTTCGCTATGGATCGATTGGGAGGCGTTTGCGTATTGGGCTCGTGCAGCGCTGGAATCCAGGTCCGGCCTTCCCACGGAAGTAGCGCACGAACTTGGACGCCGTTGCCCGGCATTCCTCGAAGCGAACAGCAGCGTTTGGGAACAGGGATCTTTGGGCAGATCGCAAGACTGGCGCAGTCTCATGTCTTGGATCGCTGACCACTATTTCCAGGACGCGAAAACGGAGGGCTGGTTCGATGCCATTCTTGTCCGGGCGCGAAGTCATCC
Organism: Acidobacteriaceae bacterium; assembly: GCA_003135315.1. GTDB lineage: Bacteria > Acidobacteriota > Terriglobia > Terriglobales > Acidobacteriaceae > Bog-257. The sequence goes on from PLBD01000099.1 coordinate 450, forward strand.
GCGGGCGATTCGGACTATGGAATACGCCGACCACTGCGACGAGCTGTGGACTTCAGAACTGCCAGATCCTTACCCCTCCTTCGAGGACTGGCGCAGAGACGCCGATTTGTACGTTGATTCGGGCGACTGAACGCTCGTGAGAGTTCAACTGCTGGGCTCCAGCTTATTGGATGGATCTCCGTGAGCCCGCTGCGACTGCGGACGGGCAGATTTTCACATGCCGGAAGTACACNNCTAACCATTTTGCCGTCGCCGGATCCATCAGTGCCGTGTTGATCTCGCCGCCATGCTTCTTGCAGAACTCTTCAAACGCCCGATCGGTGACAAACGGGTCAACGATCTTTAGCTGACCAGCGGAAATCCAGCTCTGTACTTGCGCCAGGCTCACGCCAAGAAGGTCCGCGGCCCGTTCCCACGTGTATCCTTCATCTCCCTTGGCCGAGGCAGCCGTGACCCGTTCGACAGCCGAGGACTCAAGACATGGATGATTTTTCTCACAGAATCCTGCCAGAGAGGCAATGGTGATGCGCGGATCGCGCACTCTTAACATGCCGCTTGCGACTAGATGCCGGAGTCTTGTGCGACTAACGCGGAGCATTGCCTGTAAAGTCCGCAGGGACCACCCGTCAGTGACCTTGGCGCTCATCCCGAGTGCACTGATTCGGAAACGAACGGCGCTAATCGAGCGGCCGAGACGATGGGCTATCTTTTTGACAGGTTCGTACCCGGCCCAGTTCAACAGCCGGTCATCGTCCGCTGGTGTCCAAGGTTGGGGTGCTGCCCGACGGTCGGAGCCAGATTTTCGCGCATTGGAAACGCTCTTGCGTGGTTGGTGTTGTTCAAGGCCAGCAAGCTCTGGGGTTCTTCGTAAATGTCGAATACGCCGCCAACAGTCTCCGCGCGTCAGCTCTGGGATCTGCTGAAGGATCTTGTTGATCGCGTCGCGCTTCGCCGCTGGGCCAAGTCTGATTCCAGCGATCAGCAAACGGTCGACAACCGCCAACCATTTGGAGTTGATCTTGGCCGGCTTGCCTTTTTGTCGCGGAGCCTCGGGCATTGCGCAACTCACCCCAGAAGGATCGGTGTCGTGAGATTGCTTTCCGCGACAAGGTGAAGTTCACCAGTCGCGAGGCTTTCTCACGGTCAATACAGAGCGAAGTTGGCAGTTGCTGTCAGCGCGGTACCACGTTTGTGGTACCGACCTTTTGCTTTAGACGAGGGCGGTCTGCTGGTAATTACTCCATACTTAACAAAGGAACATCCGGACGGAAAAAGTATCAAAGAAAGTTTAACGATTAGGTGATGAACCTTGTAACTACGAGGAGGAGGCTAGACAAAAGTGCCAGATGCGGAGCGCCTACCACCCGACCTCGACGCCTTGTTGGGATGCGATGAAATAGAGGGAGGCAGGTTTATCTTGACACGTCTTCTCATCTGGTGATCTTCTCACCTGTTGCCAGTCCGCTGTTCTGGTGGCGAATCCTGGTCCGAGTTGTGAGGCCCCTGGATGTCGAGCCCGGAGTCGAGCCCTGAATGGATCGTTTCTAGTAGTTCCGCAGAAACGAATGGGCACCCGCTCAACAAGGAGTTAATCGCGGTCGCGAGCCGCCTGTGGCCTCGGGTCCAGATTCACGCGCGCCGGGAACTCGCAAGCTGGAATCCGGACGACAGTCTGGCTTTGGCGACCGAAGTTTGGGAAGGCGTGCTGCAGTCGGTCTCAAAGACTCTACAAAGGCGAAAAGGAAGCACTGCGGGGATAGTGGATCTGGACGCCTATCTGTTTGGAGTTTTCCTCCATCGTTTCAATCGGGCTCTGAAAAGTGAACGACGCAGACAGGAAACAATCGAGCTGGTTCCTTCGGGCCTCGAACTTGAGCAACTTCCGGGGGCTCGCGACTTGAAGTCGGCGCATGATCTGGAACGCTCCATTCAGGTTAAAGAAGCGATCGAGAGTATGGACGACTGGACCCGCAAGGTCTTCGCCGCGAGAGTAGCTGGCTACAGTTGGAAAGAGATAGCAGAACGTCGAGGTCTGAGTGTGCAAAAGGCAAAACTTCGATTCGGAAATGCACTTCGCAAACTTGCGGGCCGCTTGAAGTACCGCAAGTAAAGGGACGACGGCGGGCCAGCGGTTTGCAATTTGATTCCGACGATAAACAGGGTGCTTCCCTGGGATACGACTTCAACGAGAGCAGGTAAGTTCTGAGCGACCAGGACGAATTCGATAAAGAAGAAAAGGGCCTCTTGGATCTGCTAAAGAGTGGCCTGTTGCGGGAATTTCCGAACCCACAACGCGTGGGGTGCCCGGGCTCCGCAGTTCTCAGGGGTATCGCTTCCCACAAACTGCGACTCGCCGATGCCGAGCCATGGCTGGAGCATCTCAGTTCCTGTAGCCCGTGCTTTCAGGAATTCAGTGACTTCCGCAAGGTGGCGGCCGGCCAACGGCGACGAAAGTACGCCTTCCTCAGCGCTGCTGCCGTCCTCATTATTGCTGTGGCCGGATGGTTGTGGGTAAAGACTCAATATTCGGGTCAGTCAACTGAAACGGAGGTTTTAGATCTTCGGAACGTGTCTGCGGTTCACGGCCACGACCCGCTCCAAGCAGACCAGCACCATCTTGAACTCCATCGACGGTGCAAGCACCTGATTCTGGAGTTGCCGAATGGGAGCAAAGAAGGAGCCGACGAAGT
>PLBD01000017.1 GCA_003135315.1 Acidobacteriaceae bacterium
GTGATCGGATCGAAGGTACCCGGGTAGACGGCCCTGGTTTTCATGTTGTGGTCTCGCTCCCCGGCATATCGCCCGGCGTCATAGCGCCGCCGGCACCGAACAGCGCGCATCCTCTGGTCGAGCTGTTCCGATCCGCCGAAGTTAACAGCTTTGCGTCAATGAGGCTAGCTGCGACCGCATTGTCGGAAGAAGAACTTCTTCTCAGATTTGAACAGCAAAGGAAGGCGGCACCACGACGCGGGGAACATGGGTCTTACTTTGGGCGGCACACGGGAAAAACCACTTCCGGGCGCCCGACGAATCGCCGGGAAGAGCATCTGGCGATCGCCCTGTGGCGCGCGTATCGTGAATCTGGATTCGCGCTGCCGGACGGCAAGATTCTATTTCCCGTTGAGTACCAATTGCCGCTAAAATCCCATCGGGACGAGGCAAACGCGCAAATCGGAAAGGTTGATCTTTTCTGTGTTGAATCCGAAGGTGAACCGTGGATCATCGAAATCAAAGTCCACTCGGCGCGGAACGGCAGCGCTGACACGCCGCTGAAGGCCCTTCTTGAAGCACTGGCATACTGCGCCATTTTAGATGCTGATATGCGGTGTCTTAGCCGTGAAAGCGACGACAAGAAGCTTGCGCTGCTGCACGTTGTGAGCCCGATACGTCCGAACTTGCTCATCTTGGCACCGTCGGAGTACTGGAACTCGTGCGACCTTGCGGAGAGCCGCCATCGCTGGAGAGAATCACTCCAGGCGCTTGGCCAAAGAATCGAAGTTGCACTCAAGGTTAAGGTGAGATTTGTTCGCATGGAAGATTGCCGCTGGGAGATGACCACATCAGGAATGCCACGTCTGATCGAATCTCCTGTTTTCGATTGGGCTATCCCAAATGGTTGATTACTTGAGCAGCGACGGCGGGGAGGAGTACATCTACGCAAAATGGCACCTGCCGACCGAGACCCAGCGCCTACTTCACTTCCGGCAAAGAATCGTCCCGCTGTTTCCCCACTCGGCATGAGCCTGAGAAAAGATCTAAAGGACTGGCAGGTTCGGTGGGCGGAGCGTAACGGGATTCGTGTCGGAGCACCACCGGGGAGTCCTACGAGCCGGGCGACGGGGTATGTAAGCGAGCTGCAAGACAATCTCTTTGATCCTCTATCGGAGCGCGTCAAACGGCAGTTCATCGCCGGAGCAGGAGGAGAACTCGATGCACCCGACGGGCAGAGCGGCAATATGTATGCCGTCTACTCTTCTTCGGCCCTTTGCGTGAACTGCTTTCACTACTGGTCCCGGCTTCTTGACGGAACCCCTGGCCCAAACTCTAGAACCGCCATCGATCCGCTTTTAACAGCCTGCGGCCTTCCAACGAGACGGGTAAAGAGCATTGACTTTGCGTTCCGAATATTGTGAATCCCCACTTCACGGTAGCTCCGCACCTTGATGTTGAGCTCTCGTTCGACGAGGGCCCCTGGAAGTGCGCAGGCATTGAAGCGAAGTTCTGTGAACCTTACGACGAGCAGAAGCTCGGTGGTCTCAATCCTGTCTACTTCCGGCAAAAAGCGCTATGGCAAGACTGGCCCAATGTTCGCGCGTTTGCCCAAGAGCTCAGCCCGGAGGATCTCACCCACTCCCATTTCCACGCTGCGCAACTCCTCAAACACCTCCTTGGCCTGAGGAAGCAGAAATACACGAGTTTCGTACTTGTCTATCTGTGGTTCGATGTACCGGGCGCTGAAGCCGCCATCCGTCACCGTCGGGAGATCGAGTCCTTTGGCGAGGTTTTGAAGCGCGACCGTGTCGCGTTTATCTCAAGAACATACAAAGAGGTGTTTGAAGTCCTACGCGGTGGAAACGCCGAGCGCATGAGTCCCTATGTGGCGTATTTACTCGAAAGATATCTGGACGAGGCGCCCCGCAGGGACGATGGGTTGAAACCATAAAGCCATTGCCGGGCGGTGGCACGGGCGCACGTCGATGAGATCTCTCTACAGGTGCCGGGATGGGGACGCGATGGACAGCGTATGACCGCAGCGAGGCAATCGTGGTCCATTCGGCAAGGGGGCCTATTCTCACTATTGCCTAAGCGCACCACTTCGGATGATCCGCCACGAGTAACGCCGTAGAGTTCATTTTCGTGCGCGGCGGACATTCCGCCCATTCCCAAGGGGATCCCCCGCACCGTCCTTTGGCTGGCCGTCCGCACAGGGCGAAACCGGAACCGGATCGCCAACCTCACCGAAAAAACGGTCGTTTACACCCGACCCGCTGCACGCCATAAGGCGCCATGTGGGATTGTTTCATTAACTGTGGCACGTTATTTCAACAATTGTGTCAAGAAATTTCACTAATTCCGTCAACCTACAAGGAGGGAGGTGAAGCATCATGAAAATCAACCTGGTCGAACGCGAATTTGTCTACCACGGAACTACGCTGGCCGATCCGGCCGCCACTCTCTCGATCGAAGAAGTCCGCTCGTTCTACGCGATCCAGTTTCCCGAACTGACCAACGCAGCCATTACCGGACCTGAAACAGTTGGCGACCGGCTGCGCTACACCTTCGAGCGTGCTATCGGATCGAAGGGCTGATGACATGAGGCATACCAACAAACAATCACTGTTACAGGAAATCCGCGAATCAGAGGGTCGGCAG
>PLBD01000454.1 GCA_003135315.1 Acidobacteriaceae bacterium
TCATCTCGCCCGGCCCGTGCACACCGCAGGAAGCAGGAATCAGCATCAATGTCATTCGATATTTTGCCGGAAAGGTTCCGCTACTGGGCGTTTGCCTCGGCCATCAGGCGATCGCTGCAGCCTTCGGCGGCAAAGTAGTTCGCGCGCCCAACCTGATGCACGGCAAGACCAGCTCGGTGGAGCACGATGGCAAGACCATCTTCCGCGGCATCCCGTCGCCCATGACGGCGACGCGCTATCACTCTCTCATTGTCGAAGAGAAGAGTCTTCCTGCTGAACTAGAGATTTCCGCCACCTGTCGGGACCGCGATGGAACGCGCGTCATTATGGGACTGCGCCACCGGAAGTTCGCCGTCGAAGGCGTGCAGTTCCATCCTGAAAGCGTGCTTACCGATAAGGGAAAACAGATGGTCCGCAACTTCCTGGAACTCTGATCCGGTGCCGTAAGCGGAAGTTTCCAGTTTCAAGTTTCAGGTTTCGAGTGAAAGAAAAGGAAAGTTGTGTCACATTCTTATAGAGATCTCGTAGCGTGGCAGAAGGCGATGGTTCTCGTCCGAATGGTTTATCTGCACACTCGCGGATTTCCAAAAGAAGAAAATGTACGGGTTAGCGGCCCAACTGCGTCGCGCGGCTGTCTCAGTGCCGAGCAACATCGCGGAAGGTCAAGGAAGACTGTCGAAGAAGGAGTTCAAGCAGTTCCTTGCGCTAGCTCGAGGATTGCTTCTCGACATTGAGACTCAGGTGTTAATCGCCACTGATCTGCCGTACTTGGACGCGAAGGTCTCCAGCGAACTTGAGACCCAATCGCACGAGGTGCTGCGGATACTTAACGGCTTGATTGATTCGCTCAGGGATTGACGCCTTCGGCTTTCGAACGATTGCGCCTGGAACTGGTGACGGGTCGGGGCTCGAAACTTGAAACTCGAAACTCGAAACTGAATTTATGGCTGACGTTGTCGAGCTGCGGGGAATCCGCAAATCCTACGACCACTTTGTGGCCGTAGACAATCTTTCGCTGGCCATTCGTGCGGGCGGCGTCTATGGGCTGCTGGGACCCAACGGAGCAGGCAAGACCTCGACCATCCGCATGATGATCGGCATCACCATGCCTGACGAGGGCGAAGTCCGCCTGTTCGGCGAGCCGTTCCATCGCGGGCTCCTGCATCGTGTCGGCTATCTGCCCGAGGAGCGCGGCCTCTACAAGCGCATGAAGGTGCTCGATCACCTCGTGTTCCTCGGCCGCCTGCACAACCTTTCTGAACAGGAAGCCCGCAAGCGGTCGCTGGCCTGGTGCGAGCGCATGCAAATCTCAGACTGGACGCACAAGAAAGTCGAGGAACTCTCCAAGGGAATGCAGCAGAAGATACAGTTTGTGGCCGCGCTCTTGCACGATCCCGAACTGGTGATCATGGATGAGCCCTTCGCCGGCCTCGACCCGGCCAACTCGGTTATGTTGAAGGACGTTCTGATCGAGTTGAAGCGGGCGGGTAAGACCATTCTGTTCTCCACTCATCGTATGGACCAGGTGGAGCGGCTTTGCGATGCCATCTGCCTGATCGACCACGGCCACGCGATCCTGGAAGGCGATCTGAAAAAGATCAAGGCGAGTTACGGCAAGAACCATGTGCAGATGCAGTATGAAGGCGATCCCAGGCTGGAAAACTGCGACCTGGTGGAGTCCTTCAACAATTATGGCAACTATGTAGAGTTGCGGTTAAAGCCGGGGGCCGACGCTCAACAGTTGTTGCGCATGGCCGTGGATCACGCCCGCATCAGCCGCTTCGAATTGTTGGAGCCTTCGTTGGAGGAGATCTTCATCGACCAGGTGGGGAAGCATGCATAACGTTTGGACGTTGATCCAGCGGGAATATCTGGAGCGGGTGCGCTCGCGCTCGTTCGTAATTTTCACGCTGCTCATGCCGGCATTCATGGCCGGCAGCGTTCTTATCCCCGCCAAGATCGAGGAGATGAATTCCGGCGGCGAGCGGCGCATCGTCATCGTGGCCAACAATCCGCAACTCGCCATGGCGGTCGATCAGGAACTGAAAGCACCTAAACCCAAGAGCACTCTTTCCGCTGAAGCAGGGGCGCCGCCGGTCTATGTCATCCAGGTCGATACCAACAGCACGGACGCCGAACGCGACCGCCTGGACGAGCAGGTGAGCGACGGCCGGATCAACGGCTTTCTTTGGCTCACCGATGACGCGCTGGCGAACCACGAAGTAACCTACAGCACCAAGGAAGCTGCGGATTTTCACCAGTCCGGCGAACTCCGCAATGCGATCAGGACTGCGGTCACCAAGCGGCGGCTTGAGCAGAAAGGGATGAGTGGAGCGGAAGCCGACGCGCTGCTTACTCCCATCGTGCTCAATACGGTCCGCATTGAGAAGGGCAAGGAGGGAAGCAGCGGCACGACCGTCTTTCTCACGGCATTCGCCATGGTGATGCTGCTGTATCTGGTGGTTTTGATCTACGGGGTTTCGGTGATGCGCTCCGTAGTCGAAGAAAAGAACACGCGCATTCTGGAGGTGCTGCTCTCCTCGGTCACTGCCAAAGAGCTGCTCGCAGGAAAGATCCTGGGCGTCGGCGCTGTGGGGCTGACCCAGATCCTGGTATGGGTCATCTTCGCGACTCTATTCTCGGTGCCCGGATTGCTTTCGGCCAAGTCATTTCTAGGCGAAGTACACATCCCGCCGGCAGGCATGGCCGCCTTTGCCATCTTCTTCCTGTTGGGTTATTTGCTCTACAGCTCCATGTATGCTGCGATCGGCTCCATGGTGAACACCGACCACGAGGCGCAGCAGATGCAGTGGCCGGCGATGATCCCCATCATTCTCGCCGTTTTTCTGATGAACGCGGTCATTCAGCATCCAAACTCGCCACTCGCCTTCTGGCTTTCGATTTTCCCGTTCTTCGCCCCCATCCTGATGCTGGTCCGCATTCTGGTGGTGCAGCCGCCGCTGTGGCAGATAGCGCTTTGCATCGCGATCATGGTGGCAACCGTCTACGGTCTGCTGGCGCTGGCCTCCCGCATCTACCGCATCGGCATTCTGATGTATGGCAAGCGCCCTACGCTTCCCGAGTTGCGCCGCTGGCTCAGGTACGCAGGGTAGAATTCTCGCGTGCCTGAAAAGCCTAGCGACAATTCCGGCGACATCGGAGGCAAGCGCCTCTCGCTGCTGGAGCGCGCGCGGATCAGCCTGGTTTCCTGGATCGTGCCTCTGCTGCTGCGGCTGATCGGATGCACTCTGCGTGAGACCATGACGTTTGAGGAAGGCGCCATCCAGGGCCTCGACGAGATTCATCCCGGCATTTTTCCCTTCTGGCACCGCTGTGTGTTGCCTGCAGCCTGGCTCTTTCGCCATCGGCACCTGGCGGTGATGACCAGCCAAAGCCGCGACGGCGAATACATTGCCCGGGTCATCAGCCGGTTCGGCTTCGTGCCGGTGCGCGGCTCAAGTACGCGGGGCGGGCAACGTGCGCTGATGGAGATGAACACAATGCTGGCTGAGGGTAATGGAGTGGCGTTTACCATCGACGGTCCGCGGGGCCCGCGCTATGTCGCCAAGAAAGGTCCGGTGCTGCTGGCGCGAATGAGCGGGGTGCCCATTACGGCTTTTTATGTCGCGGTGGAGCGCGGGTGGGTGTTGAAGACCTGGGACGCGCTGGTGATCCCGAAGCCCTTCTCGCGAATTCATGTGGGGGTTGCCCGCAAGATCTTCGTCCCGCCTGACGCCAGCGAAGACGCCATGGAGCGCTTCCATGCCGAGATGCAGGCCGCGCTTGAGCGCGTCACCGAGTTCGCCGAGGCGCAGTTTTCGAAGAGCCGATGACCATAGTATTCCCAATGTTTACACGGCTCATGCCTGTACAATCGTCAACGCCAGCATGAGCACCGCAACCGCAGTCGCCGTGGATCGGGTTGAGCAGACGCGTCCTGCACAAGAACGTTTGTTTTCGCTTGACCTGTTTCGCGGAGCCACGATTGCAGCCATGATCGTGGTCAACAATCAGAGCAGCGATGACGCTTACTGGCCGCTGCAGCACGCACGTTGGAATGGCTGGACGCCGACCGACCTGGTTTTCCCATTTTTTCTCTTCATCGTCGGGGTTTCGCTGGTCTTCTCGTTTCACTCCCGCCTCAATCGCGGCGAATCGCGGCGCACGCTTGTTCTGCACACCTTCCGCCGGAGTGCGGTTCTATTCGCGATCGGCCTGGGGCTGAACGGCCTGGCTGCGCTTGAATTTGGCGGATGGCGAATCCCGGGAGTGCTACAACGAATTGCTGTGGTGTATTGCGCGGCAGCGCTGCTTACGTTGTTCGCGAGCATCCGCGGTCGAGCCGCATGGATTGTGGGACTGCTGCTGGGCTATTGGGTCCTGATGCGCTACGTCCCGGTGCCGGGCTACGGCGTGCCGGGCCGCGATATCCCGCTGCTGCACCAGGATGCGAACCTGGCCGCCTACCTTGATCGCAAGTTTATGCTCGGTCATCTGTGGGAGCCAACGCGCGACCCGGAGGGAATTCTCAGCACACTGCCGGCAATCGCCACCGCCCTTTGCGGCGTTCTGACGGGCGAGTGGTTGCGCTCCCAACGAACCGCGCAGAAGAAGCTGGCAGGAATGTTCGCTTGCGGTGCGGCTGGCGTGATTGCCGGCGAACTATGGGGAGTCTGGTTTCCCATTAATAAGAACCTGTGGACCAGCTCCTACGTATTGTTCACGGCGGGTTGCGCCTTGATCTGCCTGGCGGCGTGCTACTGGTCAAGCGACATCAAGCTGTATCGGGGCGCGTGGAGCAAGCCCTTCCTGATCTTCGGCATGAACTCGATCGCCGCCTATGTGATTGCGGAGTTGATTGGCGGCTGGCTGAGTTGGAAGGGTTACACTTTCCTGCATTCACTGGCATGGATGGATTCAGCCGGGCTGGCCTCGCTGTTGCATTCGCTGGTTGTCCTGGGTCTGTGCTTCGTTCCGGTGTGGTGGCTTTATCGCACACACATCTTCCTCAAGGTATGAAGCGCAGTGCTTACAGTCCGCTTAGGACTGTCGCGCGAGCCCAGCGGTAGGCTACACTTGGGGGGTCGGTGCGCATACCGTGCTCTTTTCCGGGCAGCCTTAATTGATGCGCTTCTTGCAGCGGCCTAATATCCGGAATCAATGACACCGCCAACTCCCAGCATCGGCCAGGTCTTCGGACATTACCGCCTGATCGAACAGATCGGGGCGGGCGGCATGGGCGTGGTTTTTCGCGCCCACGATGAGCAGCTCCGCCGCGATGTCGCGCTTAAAATCCTGCCCCCCAGTTTATTCAGCCAGGAGACCGGCCGCGAGCAGTTCCGCAAGGAGGCGCTGGCGGTTGGCAGGCTAAACCATCCCAATGTTGCCATGGCCTTCGACTTCGACCAGCAAAATGGCATCGACTACCTGGTTACGGAGTACATTCCGGGACTCAACCTGGATGCGAAAATCGGCGGTCAGCCGCTGCCGCCGAAGATGGTCCTGGAGCTTGGCGTCCAGTTGCTAAGTGGACTTGCGGCCGCCCACCGCGAACACGTCTTGCATCGCGATTTGAAGCCAGGCAACATTCGCCTGAATCGCGACGGCCAGGTCAAGATCCTCGACTTCGGACTGGCCCACGTAAACGAACCCGTCGATGAAAAAGCGGAGACATGCAATCTCACCTCCGATATCTCGCTAAGCGGAACGCTGCCCTACATGGCGCCGGAGTTGTTGAAGACTGAAGTGGGGGATGAGCGCGCGGACATTTGGGCGGCAGGCGCGGTGCTCTACGAGATGGCCACCGGCAAGCGCGCCTTTCCTGACAAGCAGCCGCCACTGGTGATCGATGCCATTCTTCATTACGACCCGGTCAGGCCATCCCTCCTGAATCCCCAAGTCAGCCCTGCTCTGGAGGCCGTGATCCTGCGCGCGCTGGACCGGGACCGCGAGCGGCGTTATCAGTCCGCCGGCGAGATGTGTGCCGATCTGACCCGACTGCTGGCTGGCGATCAAATTGCCACCGAGACCCTGGGCCGCACGGACGTAGTGGAAGTAGAGGCAAAGCGGAGAAAGCGAAAGCTGGTGTTGGGCGTAGCCGCAGTATTGCTGGCTGGAATCGCGATTGGATTCCTGATTAAGTGGTTGTGGGCGCCTCAGCAGAGAATCCTGGCAGTGTTGCCCATCGACACGGTGGGCCAGGATAGCGCCACCAATGCGCTGGGCATCGGACTGATGGAAACGCTCACCGCCAAACTGGTGGAAGCCAGCGGCAGCGACTCCATCCAGATCGTTTCGCCTCGCGATCTTCGCGATCAAGGCGTGAAGACAGTGGAGGATGCGCGGCGCCAATTTGGCAGTGACCTGGTGCTGGAGAGCAGCTTACAAAAAGAAGGACAGACCATTCGCGTCAACAGTTACTTGGTGGACGCAAAGACCCACCGGCAACTGGCCGCCCGGACCCTAACCGTCGATGCCGGCGACAGCTTTGGACTTCAGGACCGTGTGGTGAGCGAAACGCTGGACATGTTGCCGGCGCGAATCGATCCGGCGGAGCGCCAAAAACTGACCGTGCGCCAGGACACGCAGCCGGCAGCCTACCAGGCTTACATCCAGGGGCGCGGCTATCTGCTGGAGTTCAGCAAGCCCGAAGACATTGATAACGCGATTGCTGAATTCTCTCAGGCAATCAAGATCGATCCTACCTATGCATTGGGTTACGCAGGTCTGGGCAGGACGTATCTGGCTGGATTCCGGCAATTCGCCAAGGACAACGACTGGATCGACAAGGCCTCGCGCAATTGCGAGAAGGCGTTGTCCTTGAACCCGAACCTGGTGGAAGGCTATGTCTGCCTGGGAGGCGTCTACAACATGGCTGGCCAATACGGCAAAGCCGTCGACGAATTCCAGCGCGTCATGAAGTCAGAGCCGGGGAACGAGGACGCCTTGCGTGGTCTGGCTGATGCTTATACCAATCTGCGGAAGTTTGCGGACGCCGAAGCTGCATACAAACAGGCTGTTGCTCTTCGGCCCAACTATTGGCTCGCGTATAGCTGGCTAGGCCAGTTCTATTTCAGTCAGAACCGTTACGCCGATGCCGCGCAGGCATTTCTGAAATCGACCGAACTTGCGCCTAACAACTATTTCGGTTATTTCAATCTGGGAGCAATTTACGTCGCACAAGGCCTCTACCCCGAAGCCATCCAGGCGTTCAATCGCTCCATCGCTTTGCACCCGAGTTCCGATGCCTATAGCAACCTGGGCTACACCTATACCCTGATGCACCGCAATCCGGAGGCAATAACAGCTTTAGAGCAAGCGCTCAAGCTCGACGAACGCGACTGGATGAATTGGGGAAACCTGGCGGATGCGCTCTACTGGAGTGCCGATCGCCGAAACGAATCGACGGCCAAATATAGCCAGGCGATTGCCATCGCAGCTTCCAAGCTGCAAGTCAATCCGGATGATGCTTCCGTATTAGCCTACCTTGCCGACTATTCCGCCATGGTGGGGAATAAAGACGCGGCATATAACTACTTGCAAAGAGCGCTGAAAGCGGCGCCCTCCGATGGCGACATACTGTTTCGCGCTGCTATCGTACACAACCGCTTTAATGAACCGGACCAAGCTCTCTTATACCTTAAGAAGGCCAAGCAAACGGGCTACTCTCGCAATGTCATACGCGATAGCCCGGATTTCGCGAACCTACGGCAAAATCCGGGATTTCGCTCGCTGGTCACCGGCCCCTGAGCTTCTATGGACCGCTCTTAACGCGCAGTCCCATCGATCCGACGCCACTGCAAGACTGATTGTTAATGGTAATGCTGCTGTAGTTGTAGGTAGTGCCCACCGTCCCGGTGGGCTGGCCCACATTAACGGGTGATCCATTGGGACTATTTACGGGACAGGAACTGAACGGGCAAGTAGTAAACTGCGCCTGGAATTGGTTTAGCGAAGTGGCTCCCTTAAAGACGAGCGGCTGGTTCTGGTAGATGTCAATGACACCGGATGAACCATTCTGCTGGCAAGAGCCATTGTTGTAACTGAGACTGATGTACTGCGTAACCGGTTGGGCAGCCCTTACATGCTGACAGCTTGTAAGACCAACCAGGAAAGCGGCCAGAACTGCGAGAGCGAGCCACCTGTAACGTGACGCCATAGGTCGCCTCACTTTCTTTAATCTTTAACAAACAGTAGCATGGCGCAGGCAGCTGTCAAGCAAATAACAGGGGAATGAGCCAACCTGGCGGAGGATTAAAGGGACGAGCTATGACAATGCCGCTACGGAGCAAGCTTCACGCGCAACCCCATTGAGCTGGCATTGTTGCATGGCTGGTTATCAATCTTAACTCCGGCATAGGTAAATGTCGTGCCGGCTGTACCCGGATTCGGCTTTCCTACATTGACAGACATTCCGTGGGGACTACTCACGGGACAGGAACCAAACGGACACGCCACGAACCGCACCTCAAACTCGGCGAGCTCGGCTGCCGTCTGATAGATTATGACCCGGTCCTGAGCAGCCTCAATAACGCCGGAAGAACCGTTCTGTTCACAAGCTCCACCGTTAAACATAAGCATGATATACAGCGGGCCGGAGTCTTTCGCGGGCCGATGACAGCCGGGAAGAAATACAAGACAGGCCGCCAGAACAGCAAGAGCACTTCGGCTGCAGTTTGAGGTCATGCGCTCCTCACATTTTGCACTTCGCAGAAACACTATCACGCCGTGAACCGCAATGAAACAAATGCATTCGCCGGGTGGCAGCAAGGACCTGCCCGGGCGCAGTCCCGCCAACGTCAGTCCACGTCCTCCTTCTTCAAGTCTGACTTGATGTCCAAGTTGCGAATCAGACGGTGCAGATAGTTAGGATGGATTCCCAGCAGCTTGGCGGCTTCGGTGTAGCTACCCTTGCCCTGCTTCACCGCATCGGCAATCATTCGCTTCTTGAGATGGTTGATCTGGTCGTGGTATTTTACGCTGCTGTTCTCCTCTGGTTGCACTTCCAGCAGCGCCTCAGGCAAGTCGTCGGGAACAATTTCCTCGCTGGTCCCGAGAACAAGGGCGTGCTCAATGGCGTTCTCCAGTTCGCGCACATTGCCCGGCCAGCTGTAGCTTACCAGCAGCGAGCGCACGGCCGAAGAGACACCTTTCAACGGACGCTTACACCTTTCGGAATACTTGGCCGCGAAATACATTGCCAGAAGAGGGATGTCGTCAGGACGTTCGCGCAGCGGCGGCACTACGACGGAAACCACGTTCAGGCGGTAGTAAAGGTCCTGGCGGAACTGGCCTGCCTTGATGGCCTCCTCCAGGTTCTTGTTGGTTGCCGCAATCACCCGTGCTGCCAGTTTCAGTGTCCGTGTACCACCCACGCGCTCAAATTCATGTTCCTGGACGGCCCGCAGGATCTTGGCCTGGAGTATGGGCGCCAGTTCGCCGATCTCATCCAGGAAGATCGTTCCCGCTTCGGCGATCTCCAACCTTCCCTTCTTGGTAGCGATAGCTCCGGTGAACGAACCTTTCTCATGGCCGAACAACTCGCTCTCCAGCAGTGCCTCGGGAATGGCAGCACAGTTGATGGCGACGAACGGTTTGTCAGCGCGCAAGCTATTGCGATGGATGGCCCGGGCCACAAGCTCCTTGCCGGTGCCGCTCTCACCTCGAATCAGGACGGTGGAATCGCTCTTCGCCACTCGAGCGATAAAATTTTCCACCTGACGCATGGGTTTGCTTTCGCCAATAATCACTCCTTCGACGTCGAGTTCCGCTTGCAGGCGACGATTCTCACTGCGCAAAGACTCGGTCGCCAGAACGTTTTCCAGTGTGACCGCGGCGATGCCGGCAACCGAATTCAGAAAGTGGATGTGCCCGTCTTCAAACTCGTCCGCGGATTCGATAGCGGACATATACAGCACGCCGACGGTCCTTTCCACCCCAACCATGGGGACGCACAGAATGCTTTCCTTCTCGTTTGAATCTGGGAGTGGACGGCTGAGGATAGGCGAGCGCTCCCACAAGGCGCGCTGTACGATTTCACGCCGAATGCTTATCTGCGGGTTGGAGTTGGCGTGCCGCTGCCAGACGCAACTGGAACTGGGTTCCTCATCGGCGTGGCGCAGGATCACAATGGCGCCAGAGTCCGCGGGTATGACTTCACCGATCAATTGCAGCAGGAGTCGCTGCAGCACTTCGAGATCACGGACGGAATTAATCGTGTTGGCGATCTTGAAAAGGGCATTCAGGTCGCGGGCCATCCGCCCGACATCGGTGCCCGGATGCGACGGCGAGGAATAGGCGCGTACGTTGGACGTGGTCAACAGGTCGACAGTATCGTGCTCCTTGAAGTGTACAGATTGGCAAGTCGGCTGATCGTCTTCCGTGATCAGGAACACCAGTTCACACCGGCCGACGCGAACCGTATCGCCGTGCGTCAGAAATTTACGCCGCACCGGAATGCCATTTACGAATGTGCCATTATGACTTTCCAGGTCGATGAGCTGGAACGCGGCATCGGTCCTGCTGATCGAGAAGTGCCGCCGCGAAACCGCGCGATCACGCAGGCAAAGATGGTTGGCAGAATCCCGGCCAACCGAGAGCTGGTCGCCAGTAAGCCTTACCACCGTTCCCTTCGAAGGTCCCGAAACCACCACTACTCTCGAGTCCAAGTCCGCCCCCAAGGCAGCTAGTGTAGCTGACTTCTTTGCAGGTCGCGCACGGAATCGTAGACGTGGATGATGACGCAGCTTCTTCGCGTCGTAACACTACCGACGCTGCCGGAAAAGTGCCTAACCAAACAGATAGTTGCAGCTATCCAATCGGATAGGAAAATGGCTCGAACTCGGCCCGGCTTGTTCCTCTTGCTCCAGTCGTTCTCCTGTATGTGAATGGAACTTAAGCCGCTTCTAAATTGCTTTGCAGCGCTTCCAATTGGCACTTGGCTTGCAGCAGTTACTTCGCAATCGTAGCCGAGGGAAATCCAGAGACGTCGAGCATTGACCCTGGAACCTGAGAAGGCACGAACAGGCTCTCCGATGGCCCGGAGACCGTGATGGTAGCCCAAGCGATGCTACATCACGAGATAGAGAGACTTGGAGTGGGAGCGCTCCAGGTCTCTTTTTTCTTGGTGGCTCCCATCCCATTCAGCGCTCTCCCCGATGCCAGGTTCNNCCCCCCGGCTTGTGACCTGCCTCACTGACTGCTTTCTCATCACTGTTTATGGTTAATGCATAGCCGCGCCCAGCGACTTCTTATGTTTGAAAGGCACTCCTAATGTCAACCGCTGTGGTTCCGACCACCTCCCGTGTACTGAATTCAAGCTTGGCAAACCGCATCATGGGCGCCGAAGAAGCGGCCGCTTTGATCCACCACGGTCACCAGATCGGCATGAGCGGCTTCACCGGCTCCGGCTACCCCAAAGCTGTGCCGATGGCGCTGGCGCGTCGCATCTCCGACGCCAACCTGCGGGGCCAGAAATTTCAAGTCAGCATTTTCACCGGCGCCTCCACCGGTCCTGAATTAGACGGCGCGCTCGCCATGGCCGGCNNCATCTACGCCTGCCTTATCAGTCTGATCCCGAAACCCGCAAACGCATCAATGCCGGCGAGATGGAGTACATGGACATCCACTTGAGCCATGTCGCGCAGTTTGTGGAATACGGATTCCTCGGCAAGCTCGACTTGGCGCTGATTGAAGTGACGGCGGTGCTG
>PLBD01000177.1 GCA_003135315.1 Acidobacteriaceae bacterium
TGGTGAGTCAGGTAACGCCGCCAATCGCCATCGGGCCGCCGTCTATACCGCCTAATGCACCGCGGAGTCCACTGCCTACTCCTCGTTTAGGGTGATCGATAGGTCGTGGTTGTCCGGCCTTGAGTTGTAAGGAGCATTAGTTAGCGAAGGACAGCCCGAAAGCAATAAGGTCAGATGGCGCCCATGTGGCGCCATCAGCTTTTAGCTGTCCGCCTGGTCTAGGTCAGATGTTCTATTTTATTGAACTTGAAATGCCAGGGTTAGCCGGTCGGCGGGTCCGACGCGGACTGCATGGGCTCAGGCCGAAACTTCACGCGGTGCCCTCTTCCAGTTCCGCCAGTTGCTCCATTTCACGGAGAATGGCGAGAACGCGCTGCGCCTCAGCTTCATCAATGACGGTGAGCGCAAACCCGACATGCACGAGAACGTAATCGCCGATCTGGGCTTCCGGCGTATAGGCCAGGCACACTTCCTTGCGAATGCCTCCAAAATCCACGTTGCCGCTGCGCAGGCCGAGGTTCGCTTCTTCCTGCACGCTGATGATTTTTCCTGGCACAGCAAGACACATAGTCAACCCCGGCTCACACTAACAAACTACTTTACACCCGGAAGCCGGCATCGTTCACCGGCTGTCATCCCGCGCCAGTGATGAGACGCATAGTTCAAACCGCTTCCGGTCGAGCTGTCAGAGACTAACTCATCTGTGGAATCGCAGACCCAATCTCCGCGAGTGCGAGCTGCGCGTACTCGGGCACGCGCGCCTCGATTTCCGGCGACAATTCCAAGCCGATTGGCTGTAGAGAGGCGATCGAAATGGCGAACAGCACTACGTCGAGAGGATGGTCGAGAAGATAAAACGTATCCAGAAGGTCCTTCAGCCCGATGTCATGGGCGGTCAGCGTGCGCGGGTAGTCGGTCGAAAAACGCGGGGTCAACCGGCGCACAGTGCCGGCAGGATTGCCGTCGAGCGTAGCGTCGATGAGTATGATTTTGCCGGCGCGCTGCATGGGGTCCAGCAGCAGGAAACTGCCGGTACCGCCGTCGAGAACCTCCACCCCCGGCGGAACGCCCAATTGTTCCAGATGGCGCACAACATGAACGCCGACGCCCTCATCGCCCATCAGCACGTTGCCGATGCCCAGCACGAGCAAGTTGCCGGAGCATTCAGTCATTGCGGCGCCGCGCGAACTTCCAACCTCCCACCATCGAGGACGTCGTTCCCCGGCCCTCAATGTAGTCGTGGTAGAAGACCAGGTAAACGTGCACGATGGCGAACAGGATGAAGAACCACATCATGGCATGGTGCCATTGCCTGACGCGGAACTCGCCGCCCATCAGCGGCACAATCCAGCGGAACATCTGCGGCAGGAGGGCCTTGCTCATGCTGGAGTAGAGGGCAAATCCCGTGGCGGACTGGAAGAGAAACGCCAGAAACGACAGAAAATAGATGAAGCCTGCCAGTGAGTTATGACCCAGCGAGATGTCCCCGCGGAGTTTGGTCTGCAAGATATCGACCTTCAGCACCTCGCCGATCTCTTCGACCTGGGTACGCTTGTAGGGAATGAAGTTCGTCCAGCGGGCGAAGGCGTTACCCACGAACCCCCAATAGATGCGCACCAGGAACATGAAGAAGAAGACGAAGGCCGTTACGAAATGGGCGAACCGCACCGTGCCGAACCAATACTGCTGATAGGCTTCGGAGGCGTAGAAGATCGATTGCGGATTGCCAATCAGGTAACCGGTGACGATCAGCACCACCACGCAGAGAGCATTAAGCCAGTGGTAGATCCTGACCGGTAGCTCCCACACATAGACCCTCTGATAAGTTGCAACCGATGCGTTGGCCATGTCCCGTCCTCAATAAACGCTGATCTGGTGAAGGTGTTTGCCCTCGGGATCGTACAGGTGCACAGCGCAGGCGATACACGGATCGAAGGAGTGGATCGTCCGCAGGATTTCCAGCGGCTGCTCCGGATTAGCCAGATGCGTGCCGATCAGGGACGCCTCGTAGGCCGAGCGCTGGCCTTTGGGATCGCGGGGCGATGCATTCCACGTGCTGGGCACTACCAGTTGATAATTGTCAATCTTCCCATCCTTGATCTTGATCCAATGGGCCAGCGCGCCCCGCGGCGCCTCCGTCAGTCCGACGCCCTGCGCCGTTGCCGGCCAGGTGGAAGGCTCCCATTTATCGCGGCTGAAGGTGGAGACTTCGCCGCTCTTGATCTGCGTTATCAGATCATCGTAGAAGCCCTTCATCCAATGTACGACGAGACGGGTCTCAAGTCCGCGGGCAGCAGTTCGGCCCAGCGTCGAGAACAGAGCGGTGATCGGCACGCCGAGCTGACCGAGGGCTTCGTTCACAACGTCCTTCACTTCGGTGCTGCCCTTGGCGTAGGAGACCAACAACCGCGCCAGCGGCCCGACCTCCATGGGGTGGTCTTTCCAGCGTGGCGTCTTCAGCCAGGAGTATTTGGCTTCGACGTTGAGCTGGTCATAAGGAGGTTTGGGCCCGGTGTAGTTGAACTCGGTCTCGCCGTCGAAGGGGTGCAGTCCGCTCGACTCGCCGCTTGAGTACGAGTACCAGGAATGCTCGATGTACTCCTTAATCTCCCCGGAGTTGTGGCCATCCACGGGATACACCTCGTTGAGATTGCGATCGAGAATCGCGCCTCGGGCAAACTTGAAATAGTCGGGCTGGCCGTAGCCGCGCGTAGGCAGATCCCCGTAGGCGAGATAATTCTTCAGGCCCCCGCCAATTGCCGCCCAATCCTTGTAGAAGCCCGCGATGGCGAGCAGGTCGGGCAAATAAACCTGTTCCACGAATGCGATTGCGCCGCTGATCAGGCTGCCGACGTAGTTCAAACGATCCATGTTGATGGCGTTGACTTCGTCGGGGTTGATGGAGCAGGGAACTCCCCCAACCAGGTAGTTCGGATGGGGGTTCTTGCCGCCGAAGATCGTGTGGATCTTGACGATCTCCTTTTGCCACTCCAGGGCTTCCAGGTAATGCGTCACCGCCAGCAGGTTCACTTCGGGTGGCAATTTGTAGGATGGATTTCCCCAGTAGCCGTTGGCGAAGATGCCCAGCTGCCCGGACTCGACGAAGGCCTTCAGCTTCTGCTGCACGGCGGCGAAGTACTTGGGCGAACTCTTCGGCCAGGATGAGATGGAGGTGGCAATCTGCGCGGTCTTCTGCGGGTCCGCGGAAAGCGAACTGACAACGTCGACCCAGTCCAGAGCGTGCAGGTGGTAGAAGTGAACGACATGGTCCTGCACATACTGGGTGCAGAACATCAGATTGCGAATCAGTTCCGCATTCCTGGGGACGGTGATCCCCAGCGCGTCTTCCACGGTGCGGACGCTGGCCAGCGCGTGTACCGTGGTGCAAACGCCGCAGGCGCGCTCGGTGAAGGCCCAGGCATCGCGGGGATCGCGCCCTTTCAGTATTTTCTCGAAGCCACGCACCATCGTGCCCGCACTGTAGGCATCCGTGATAGTACCGTTTTCCACTACGGCCTCAATCCGAAGGTGCCCTTCGATACGGGTAATAGGATCAACCACCATCCTTGCCATGCCGTCACCTCACTGTTGGTCGTGCTGCGCTTTAGTCTTGTCCTGCGGATGATTCCTTGGTCTTGCTGTCGTCCGTGGTCCCCTGCCGCTCTTCCTCGATCAGCTTGTGTTTGCGGATGTTGGTGGTGATCGCATGCGCCCCCACGCCGATGAGCGCGCCGATACCGAGAGTGGTGCCGATCGTGTCCGCAGTGCTTTCAATCCCGAACCCTGGGAACGAAGCGAGATGCTGGTAGAAGGGTTCGTTGTCCCAGAAGCCGGCCTCCGAACAGCCGATGCAGCCGTGTCCCGACTGGATGGGATAGCTGACGCCGCCATTCCACTTGGTTACCGAACAGGCGTTGTAGGTGACCGGCCCGCGGCAACCCATCTTGTAAAGGCAGTATCCCTTGCGCGCCTTCTCGTCGTCCCACAT
Source organism: Acidobacteriaceae bacterium (assembly GCA_003135315.1). Lineage (GTDB taxonomy): Bacteria > Acidobacteriota > Terriglobia > Terriglobales > Acidobacteriaceae > Bog-257. Next base: position 3,989 of record PLBD01000177.1, read on the forward strand.
CTCGACGAACAGGCCGGCATCGTAGTAGGCACGCCGGTAGCAGGTATCATGCACGCGCCGAGAGTAGAACTCTTTCGGCCGGCCCTGGTTGTCCAACTCCGGTCCGCGGCCGAGGGTCAGAACGTGAGTGACGACGCCGGTCATGACATCGGCAATCGGGGGACAGCCGGGAACGTTGATGACCGGCTTGTTGATCAACTCGTGGATGGGAGTGGCGCCGGTGGGATTCGGGCTTGCCGATTGAATGCAACCGTTGGAGGCGCAACTG
>PLBD01000294.1 GCA_003135315.1 Acidobacteriaceae bacterium
GTCGTCGCCGCTGGGATTGGCTGGCGTACGCGAGGCATCGCGCAGCATCCAGCGCAGCATCTGGATCATCCAGGTGCCGCGGCCGTAGGCGATGATCTCGTATCCGTTGGGAAAGTGCGAGGACGAGAGCCGGCTGCCCAGCGTCACCGGTCCGGCTTCCACCAGGCGGCGCCCTTCGCGTGATCTGCTGGCCAGGATGCGGCGATAGTTTTCCAGCGTGAGCTGCACGTCACCAGGCCGCGAGCGCTCCAGCAGCAGCAGGGAGCAGTAGTTCGCGAAGGCCTCCAGCAGCCACTGCTCGTGATAACTGGCCCACGAGACCTGGTCGCCGTACCACTGGTGCGACAGCTCGTGCGGCATCATAACTTCGCTGTAGATGACCGCGTCGGCCGGCGAGACATTCATCGCGCGTAATTGCTCGGGTTGGAGGTAGGCGTAACTCGATAAGAAGATCAATCCCGGCCAGCCTTGACTCTCGGCGCTGGGATTTTCCGTCAGCGAAAGTGAACTGAAGGGGTAAGGCCCCAGCATCTGCGACAGCGCGGTCAGGGTTTCCGCCGCGCGTTCGGCGAGCGATTCACCCGTGCCGGCGGGATTCTGCAACGGCGGCGGCGGCCAGGGTATCGGATCGATCGTTCCGGGTGCGTGCGGCGAAAGCAAAGGGGACGAGCTATTGGCCGCGTTGGGAGCTGATTGCTGGAATTCGGTCCCGCGAGCGGCGTAGGCGTCAACTTCAATGTTCCTTGCCTTGGCGGAGCTGCGCACATACTCGCCGAGATTGAATCCAGCAATGGGAATAGGTTGCTCGCTGACCCAGTGACCGACGAAGCCGTCGCCTTCGCGCTCCAGCGAAACGCGCTTGCCGGTGGCAATCAGCGACCAGGGCTGCGGAAAGCGAAAGGTAAGATCGTAGTTGGCCATGGCGATGCCGCGGTTGGGATACCACGTGCCTCGCGCCCCAACGTACAGCAGACCGCCCCCGGCATCGGAGAGCACCGAGCCCGCATAGCTGAATCGCAAGAGAAAATGCGTGCCCGGCTGCAACGGCGCGGGAAAAACCACGGCAATCGTATCGTTGCCGCGCCGCGAAAGTTCACTTCCCTCAATGGCCTCATTCTGGATAAACTCCAGCGGCTGGCTGTCGTATTCCACCCGCTTCACTTGCAGGTAGCGCGACAGCTCGAACAGCACGATGCGCGTGCCGCCTTCTTTGACGTCCACATCCAGACTTGCATCCGCCGACAGGTTGCGCGAAGAATCCAAACTGGCATTGATGGTGTACTTACGGATCGACAGAACACGGGGCGTCCAGAGTGGGCCGGTCGGGCCGCCAAAGCGGGTGTCGGAGAGCTGCGTCTTGCGCAGGGAGCGCATGGGAAAACTCATCCACAGGTCGTAATAGGTCTCGTCGCCGTGCGAAGAGGCGTTGCCAACCACAACCTGTTCCGGGCTGCGCGTGTCGAAGAAAACGTCGAAGACGCCATAGTGTTCGCCCGCAATACGAGCGTGCAACATACGGTCGGGAACGGGCGCGGCCTCGCCGGAAGCGGCCCCGGCAGGCGCGCTGGTGAAGGAAATACAGAGCCGCATCGCATCGATTGCCGCAAGAGTGCGCGCCCGGCCATCGTTGCGAGCGATGAAATCGGCGGCATCCTCCGGCGGACGCAGAAATGGCTGTAGCTCCTTCGCCGTGTCGTCATTGAAGCGAAAGTATCCCGAAGAAAACTTTTCCTCCAGCACGCCGGCGTTGATGAAGCGACCCAGCGAAGCGCGCTCCATGCGATCGGGCGGGCGCACCAGCACCTCGCCGTCACCTTCAAAGTAAGCGCCGGTCACGTGGCCATCGATGGCCTGGGTGAAGGCGATGGTTCCATCGCTGAGCCAGATGTGTACGTCCTCGCGGTCGATGGCCGCTTCGCGGACCTGGTAGACACGTCGCGGGTCAAGTCCCACGCTGCGCAGAGCGTGGTACAGCGGCAGGACGGGACCCCACAGAGCGGGGCCCTCCGCGGTCTGCGCTGGGACCTCAGGCGGCGTCAGCGATGCGCGCTGTTGCGCCGGCGCGACCGCACAATGCAAAAACCACAGCGCAAGGGCAAGTCGGCGAACGGCCGAAATGGCTCGGGGTGTCATAGGGCCGTTCCAAGGATGCTACGGAAGGCACGTGGTTGTCATCTCAAGTGGGACGAGTGGCAGTAGGAAGGTTCAGTCGGGCACCGAACCGGAAGGAGTATTCTCCGCCATCACCAGTTTCTCCTCCAGCTCCGCGACGTGTTCCATCAGGTAATGGTCGTAGCCTTTGAAGTTGCGCAAGCGATAAAGAAATTCACCCAACAGTAACAGCCGGCAGCAGACCACCACGATAAAAACCAGGGCCAGGGCAATGTCAAGATGCGCGTGGAAACTTGTGTACGCCTCCTCGGCCCCTCCCGCGCGGCCGGCGGAGCGAATGGACACCACCTCCAGAAAAATGCCGCCCAGAAACAGCCCCATCAGCACCAGGATAAACACGAAGGCGCGCGCCACATAAACGATGGTGGCGAAGGCATTATTGTGACACTCGCATAAGTTGAAGAGCTTGGAGTTAACGGAAAGCAACCGCGCCTTCAAGAACCACGTGCCCGGCCGTTGCGGCGGCAAGGATACGAAGTGCCGCACAGTATCGGCGTATAGCGCGACCAGTCCGCTGAAGAGCACGACAAGGATCTCCAGGTAAAGCGCGTGGTCATGCAGCCAATATTGCAGAGAATTCAGCATCTGGGGGCAAATATAACACGAAATCACGCCACTGGGCGGAGAGGTCCGAGCGGCCGGAACCGACTTCGCATCCCTCCGGAGGCCGTCCTCGTCATTCGCTCACGCTACGTGACCAAATCACGCGGCCTGTTGAATGCAGTTCCCGTTCGAGGCTAGGAATGGCTGCCGAGCTTGTCCTTCCGAAACGTGGGAAGCAGCAACAGAGCGAGCACGTAAGCGGCGGCACCGCAGGCCAGAGTTGCGGTCAACCCGAACTGGATGGCAATGACGATCGCCAGTACCGATCCCAGCACGCTGGACGCGGCATTCATTGCCCACGCCCACTCCACTGCGCCGTGCGTCGTATTCGTCGCATTGCCTTCTCCGGACGCCAGGGCACGCAAGCCGCTGGGGAAAGGCATTCCCATCGTGAAGCCCAGCGGAAGAAGCAGGAGCGCGCTGATCAGGAGTTTGGCCACGAATGCCAGGCCGATCATGCTCTCCAGCAGGCGCGGCAAAACGAAGACGTAGATCAGTAAAGCAACCACGATGAACGCCAGCGCCAGGACGACGCGCGTAGGCTCGCCGAACCAGCGGCGAGAAACCAGGCTGCCGGCTCCGCTGGACAACAGCATCAGGAAGACCACGACGGTGAGCGCATAAGTGGGATATCCCAGAAAGAGCACGAAGCGCTGGATAAAGGCAATCTCCACCATGATGTAGCCGAGGCCGATGGCGATGAAGTACAGCACGGGAAGGCTGCTTCCCGAGCGAGTTTCCGGCGAGAGCGCCAGCGGCAGCACCAGAAATGCGAATACGGCCGCGATCGAAACCAGGAGCACGATCCCCAGGATCGCGATGCCCAGGTTAACTTTCCAGTCGATGCCGCCCTGATCGGAGCCGCGGAACACCTGCTCCGGTTTGAGGGTGAAGAAGAAGAATGGGGCATTGTCGGTCACGGGCGAGACGTTATAGGCATACGCCTTGGAGAACGCCAGCGCGTCCTGGCCGCGAATGAGTTGCGCGAATGCCGGATGCGCCATCCCCGGCTGGTCCGCCGTGACCGGCAGATAAAGCACATGCAGGTTGAGGTTGGCATCGCCGCCATCAGTGCCCTCGATGTGATTGAGCACGGCGCGCTGCTCTTCCAGCGTAAACGGCGTTTTCTTAGCCAGCACCACCACCGGCTGGCCGTCAGTGTCTAAAGGCCCATCGCTGACCACGATGAAGTTGTCCCTGGTGTCTTCGACGCCCATCTCATGCAGCGCCTCCATGGCCTGCGAGACGACGCGCAGGGCCTCGCGTGGCTGGGTAAATTCCCAGCGGGTGATGGCGATCATGCCATCGGGCTTCAAGTGATCGAAGTACTCGCGAAAGGCCTCGACGGTGTACAGATTGTTTTCGCTGAGTGCGAAGGCGCCCGCGGCGGTTGAGGCCCAGGTGTCGACCAGGGTCATCTGCACCACGTCGTATTTATCGCGACTGTTGCGTACGAAGGAGCGGCCATCGCTGACGTGCAGGTGTACCTCGGGAATCTGGTACAGGTGATAGGTGTAGTCGGCGAAGCGATCGCGCATGATGTCGTTGGCGATGATGGGGTTGATCTCAATGCCGGTGACGTTGGTGCTGCCGTTGGCCACGGCGCGCAACACATCCACGCCTCCGCCCGGGCCGATGATGGCGAAGTCGCCGTGGGGACGAAGCACGTTGGCCACCGATGGTGCGGCCGACATCAGGTTGCGGCGGTAGGCGTCGCTCCAGTCATGCGGTTCAGTGTTCATCAGGGAAGTCTGGGCGTCGGCGTCGATGACGATTGCCCTGCCCGTTCCCTGCTGGTCGACTTCGACCCGCGAGATCGCATTCCAGCGCGCATAAAGTGGTACAGCTCGCTTCATGCCCTTGGCATAAACAATGTCGATGAGGAGGCCGCGAAAGTTGATGGCGATCAACGCCAGCAGCGCCACAGTCAGACACGCGGCGGCTAGGCGCCTGCCCGGGGTGGCCCACGCAACCGCGGCCAGAGCCACCACGACAGCCGCGAGTAAGATCGTGTTCGGCCCGCCGATTACATTCAGCAACGGCACCAGCGCCAGGCAGGCCAGCGAGCCGCCCAGCAAGTCGGCTCCATAGAGCTGCGTGATCCGCGCTGGATGCCGCGCGAACACGATGGAGAACAGCAGGCCGGTGATGAAGAAGGGCACCGCTGAGGCGAGATAGAGCGCGGTCAGCCGCCAGAAGTTCGGCCAGTTCAGGTGGAGCGATACCGCGGTGTGGACAACAAGCTCCAGCACGGCAAGAATCACGATCGCATTAGCCGCGCACAGCACGTTGCCGAGCTGGTTGACGGACCAGCGTGACAGCCACTGATGACGCAAGCAAGCGAATACCGCTCCTGCCCCGAGGCCAAGCAGAGCAATCGAAATCGCCAGGAACGCGAAGTGGTAGAACAGCACCACCGAGAACAGACGAGTGAGCCCCAGCTCCAGAAGCAGGGCGGCGAAGCTCATGAGAGCTACCGCAATTGGAGTGCTCCAGGAATAGCTCCTGGCGGCGGATTGGGGTGGGGTAAGAGTTTCGGCGGTTGCCATCATGAACAATTGAGATTACTACGAGCAGCGAGACAACGACACGGCCAAGCGACGGTGAGCGGGGCGAGTCCAGACTTTCGGCGCAAAACACTTCCGCGCATTAACCGGTCAGTAGAACAGCAGCTCCTTCATGGGATAGTGTTTGCGATTGCGTGTCCAGAGAGCGGCCTCGTTATGCACGGCGGTGGCCGCAATCAACGCGTCTCCCAGTTCCACTCCGTGGCTTTTGCGAAATTGACGGAGATAGTCGCCAGCCCGGCGGCCGGTTTCACCGTCGACGGGAGCACAAAGTAATACTCGAAAAAGGTTGGCCAGCGCCTCATACTCGCGTGGCCTCGCTCCCGCCCAAAGTTCCGCCGCGGTGACTGGCGAATACAAGATGGCGTCGTCGGAATCGCCCAACTTCGTCCACCTTGACACGATCTCCTGATCCCGGCCGCGGGAAACCTCGATGAGGATGTCGGAATCGACCAGCACGCTCACGCCTTGCCCAGCCTCTCAACCCTTTCGCCGCGCCTCAGACGCCGCACGTAGGCCACAGGATTTCGTATTCCTGGGCGGTCTTTCCCGGTTCCGATGAAGGCCTGCATGACTTGTCTGCGCTGCTCCAGGTTGGGGAAGTAGCGCTCGCGCGCGGCTTGCCGCACCATCTCGGAGATCGTCGTTCCGTCGCAGCGCGCCTTATTGTGCAAGGCCTGCCACAAATCGTCGTCGAGATACAATTGCGTCCGCTTCACGATGTACAGTATACATCGCCTAAGGTGCGCACAACATAGCCGTAGCCCGCTTGTGCGCGCCGGTGTATGCTTGCGGAAATTCCGGCGGACTGACCCCGGGGAAGACGGATTGCGCAGATCGCAAAGGAGTCGCATCCATGTGCGGACGTAGAGTGTCGCTGCTGTTATTAATGGCAACGGTCATGGCGATAGGCTTCCTGATGCCCGCGCAAGCTTTCGGTCAGGTAACTCTCTATGACAACGGTCCCGACGGGGACATCGGCTACTTTCACGTGAACTTCGGATCAGCGGTAACGAACTCCTTCCTGCTGCCGGGCGCAGCCACGATTAACAACGTGGTGCTTACGATTTACGACGTCGACGACCGCAACGCGCCGGAGTACTTGAAATGGACTATAACGACCGAGCCATTCGGCGGGACGGTGAAGGGCAGCGGCTTTGTTGGGTTGTCCAAGCTGGCACCGCCCTACCTCACGAACTTCCTCTTCTTTGCCTGGAGGGTGGGCTTTGCCGTCCCGAACCTGCCGCTTCCTGCCGGAACCTACTATCTCCAGATCCAGGACGTAGTGACGACCTGGGATACGTGGGCGTTCTGGGCGGAAAGCGCTGCTGGCAGCTCTGCCGGATATTACGAAGCCATCGCCGAGAACGGAGCCGGCGACATCTCGCCGGTTGCATCCGAATCGTTCTACGTGGCGGGCGAATGGACGCCGCAACGGGCGAACTAGGTCAAAATCCCCGGAGACTTAGCGCCGGTAAAACCGCAGGCGCAACGTTGCATCCTGGGGAACCTTTTCTTATCCTGCTCGTATCATCCTGTGGGAGGCTATATGTACTGCAACTACTGCGGCAAAGTGATCCAGGACGACGCCAATCTCTGCGCCTATTGCGGCACG
>PLBD01000274.1 GCA_003135315.1 Acidobacteriaceae bacterium
GCGGCGCTGAAGCGCCGCTCTGCCTGCTGAACGGGACCTAAACTTGGCTGAATACCGCAATCCCCAACAAGAACCCGGCGGCGACAAGAACATAATGATGGTGTTCGCCGTCATGATTGCGCTGATCATCCTCGCCCAGGTTTTCCTGTTTAAGAAAAATCCGTTGTCCCCGGCGACCCAGAAGCCGGCAGAGACAACCCAGAGCAACCCGGCCGCAGCCCAGTCCACGACGTCCGCTCCAGCCGCCGAGATGTCGAGCCAGCCCAACGGTGGCGCGCCCAAAGCGGCGGTAGCCGCGAAGGTCGCCAGCCAAGAAGTTGAGACGACGGTGGAAAACGATTTCTACCGCATCGTCTTCACCAACAAGGGCGCCCAGGTGAAGTCGTGGGTGCTGAAGAAATTCAAGGATGACGACGGCAATCCGCTGGACCTGGTCAACAAGGACGCCAGCAAGCTTGGCCTGCCGCTCAGCCTCTATACCTACGACGAAAACCTGCGCAACCAGATCAACTCAGCGCTATATGTGGCCAGCGCCGGCGGCAGCATCACCGCTCCCGGCGAGTTGACCTACGAATACGCCAACGGCGACACCTCGGTCAGCAAGACGTTCCAGTTCGGCGGCACCTACGTCATTTCGGTAGAGACGGAGGTCACGCAAGCTGGCAGGGTGGTGGCGGCCTATCCTATGTGGCCGGCGGGCCTGGGCGACGAATCCAGTGCGCCGTCGTACGCGTCGCAAAAAATCGAGTACATGGCCGACGGCAAAGTGGAGCGGCTGGCGGCCAAGAAAGTAAGCGGAGGAAACACGCTGCGCGGGCCGTTCAACTGGGCGGGTCCGCAGGACCAGTTCTTTGCCGCCATATTTCTGCCGGACAATCCGGACACGGCGGCGATGGTCACGTTCCACAATTCCATCTCCGTTCCCAAAGATCCCAAGAAGCCCGACCCGAACAACGTAGTCAAGTACGACGTGCTGGGCGCGGCGGTGGGCGACACCAGTGGCGTCACCAAGCTGCGGCTCTTCGTCGGCCCGAAGACGCTGAATGTGCTGGAGTCGGTGCGCTCCAACAGCGCCCCGGGCCAGATGACCGGCCCCGATCTGCGCGATGTGGTGGACTTCGGCTTCTTCAGCCTGATCGCGCGCCCGCTCTTCCTCTGGCTGAAGTGGACGCACGAGCACATGGCCAGCAACTGGGGCGTGTCGATCATCATCCTGACGATCGTCATCAACCTGGCGCTGTTGCCGCTGCGCATCGTCAGCATGAAGTCGGCGCTGAAGATGCAGAAGCTCCAGCCGCAGATGAAGGCCATCCAGGAGCGCTACAAGAAGTACCCGATGCGCGATCCCAAGCGCCAGGAGATGAACGCCGAGATCAGCGAGCTGTACAAGCAGGAGGGCGTGAACCCCGCCGGCGGTTGCCTGCCGCTGATCATCCAGATGCCGTTCCTGTTCGCCTTCTATTCCATGCTGGCGAATGCCATTGACCTGCGCCAGGCGCCGTTCCTGTGGCTGCACGATCTGTCGTCGCCCGACAAGCTGTTTATCATGCCGGTGATCATCGTGGTGAGCACCTACCTGATGCAGAAGATGACGCCGAGCTCGGGCATTGACCCGAAACAGCAGCAGATGATGACCCTGATGATGCCGCTGATGATTGGCTGGTTCAGCTTCAGCCTGCCTTCAGGCCTGAGCGTGTACTGGACGGTGGGCAACATCATCGGTATCGCCCAGCAGTACATCATGAACCGCACCGGGCTGGGCCGCGAGATGCGCGAAGAGATGGAAAAGCGCGCCCGGAAGAAAGCGAAGTAAGTACCGAAGAATTCTGTTCACCACGGAAGCACGGAGGACACGGAATTATTTCAAAATCCGGAAAAACTTAAGATAAGAACTCACGTGCCAAATATCAAATTAAGGCTCCGAGACACGAGCAGTTCAGTTGTTTGAGATGACATCCTAAAGAAAACTCCGTGACCTCCGTGCTTCCGTGGTGAGAACGGTTTTCCAAATGCCGATAACTGACAAAATCGCCGCCGCCAAGAAGATCAGCGAACTGCTGAACACCATATTCGCCAAGGGCGATTTCCACCTGCGCTACAAGATCACCGTGGACCCGGTGGTGGGCGCCGACCGCGAATGGGAGCGCCCGGAGATCCTGGTTGAGCTTTCCGGCGCCGACAGCTCGCTGGTGCTGGAGAACGGCGGAGAGCTGATGCGCGCTTTCGAGCACATCGCCATGGAGATGCTGCGCCTCACCCCCGACGAGCACGAGAAGATCAGCTTCGACTGCCAGAACTTCCGCGCGTCGCGTTTGCAGGAACTTCGCCTGGCCGCCGGCGTTGCATCCCAACGTGTGCGAGAGACGGGCGTGCCATACGCGTTCGCTCCTATGTCGTCGCGTGAGCGCCGCATACTCCATCTGGCGATGCGCGACCTCGATGACCTGCGCACAGAGAGCGCCGGCGAGGCCGCCGGACGGCACGTCGTGGTCTATCCCAAGGACTACAAGGGCGGACCGCCCGCGCCTCCGATATCGCGAAGGCGGTAAGTAGTGTTCACCACGGAAGCACGGAGAGCACGGTGTCTTAAGAGAATGAATCGAGCTGTCCCGGCTTCCATCTTGATTCTGCTTCTTACGGCAATGGCCTTTGCAGGAACGCCCGAACGTTCCCAAGGCATTTCCATGCACATGCTGCCCAAGCGTGTTGCGGACTTGGGCGGCAACAAATGGGGACTGACCGTGAGTGCTGCCAGCTATCTCACACCCGATGCTGGTTCCACAACTCTTCAGACGGCAGCGGAATTTCTCGCCTTCGTGCAGAAGCAGAACAACTCGGTGAAAGAAAACGGCGTGTGGATCGTAACCACACATCCTGATGCCTACTCCGAACAAGAACAGAGCTTCCTGAAGGAAGTTATAGCCGTTTGCGTAAAAGAGAAGATTCCGTTGTTCATCGCGCGCGGTTCGCAACTGCCGAACGGCTGGAAGAGATACGATCTGCCAAACTGAAGCCTGGTGCTGATCTCGGCGTCCCAAGTATCTCCGTGCCCTCCGTGGCGAACTCCGTCGTACGCTGCGCTCGGCCAGGGCACAGAGCTAATCGCTAGTTGCTAGTTGCTAGTTGCTGTCTCTACAATCAGCCTTCCTATGTTGAGCTTTTCAACCGCGGGTGAGTCTCACGGAGAGGCGCTGGTGGCGCTGCTTTCGGGCATGCCGGCCGGCGTGGTGGTGGATCTCGCCTTCGTCAATCGCGAACTGTGGCGGCGGCAGCAAGGCTACGGCCGTGGCGGACGCATGCGCATCGAGCGCGATACGGCGCGCATTCTCAGCGGAGTGCGGCATGGCAAGACCATCGGTTCGCCCATCGCGCTGCTGCTGGCCAATAACGACTGGCAGAACTGGACGGAGGCGCTGCCGGTCGAACAAGGCGATCCCGCGAAACACAAGCGGGTGGCGTCGCCGCGGCCCGGTCATGCCGACCTTGCCGGGGCGGTGAAGTATAACTTTGACGAAGCGCGTTACGTGCTGGAGCGGGCCTCGGCACGCGAGTCGGCAGCGCGGGTTGCCGCGGGAGCCATCGCCAAGCTGCTGCTGCGCGAGCTGGGCATCGAGGTGCTCAGCCACGTGATCGCCGTCGGCAGCGCGCGGGTCGACAAACCGGTGAGCTGGGACGCGATTACGGCGCTGGCCGCGAAGGACGAGGTGCTGCTGGGCTGCGCCGATCCCGGCAGCGAGTCGCGCATGAAGGAGCAAGTCGACCTGGCCCTGCGCACCGGCGACTCCGTCGGCGGAATCTTCGAGGTGATGGCGCACAACGTCCCGCCTGGGCTTGGGACCTACGCCAACTGGGATGAGCGGCTGGACGCGCAACTGGCGGCGGCGGTGATGTCGTTGCAGGCGGTGAAGGCGGTGGAGATCGGCGACGCGGTTGAGGCGGCGGCTTCACTCGGCTCCGCAGTGCATGATGAAATAGGATACGAGCGGGGCAGCGCCAACTCGCTGACCGGCTTTACGCGGCGATCGAACCATGCGGGCGGGCTGGAAGGCGGCGTCTCCAACGGCGAAGATATCCGGGTACGCGGCTATCTGAAGCCGATTTCGACGCTGCGACGCCCACTGGCTTCGGTGGACTTCGCCACGCGCGAGCCGGTGAAGGCCGCCTACGAGCGCTCCGATGTGTGCGTGGTGCCGGCTGCGGGCGTGGCCGCCGAAGCGATGGTGGCGCTCACGCTGGCGCGCTCCGCGCTGGAAAAGTTCGGGGGCGATTCTCTGCTGGAGTTACGGCGAAATTTCGAAGGCTACTGCCAACAACTGCGAAACTTCTAAATGATCTATCCCATCGTGAAATTTGGCGACCCGGTATTGGAGAAACCGTCGGCCACCATTACCGAATTCGACGACGAGCTGCGCAAGCTGGCCGAGGACATGTTCGAAAGCATGTATGCCGCGCACGGCGTAGGCCTGGCCGCGCCGCAGATCGGCATCGCCAAGCGCATCGCGGTCATCGACGTGACCTTCAAGGAAGACCCGGACGCGAAGATCGTGCTGGTCAATCCGGAGATCGTCCACACCGAGGGCAAGCTGAGCGCCAGCGAAGGCTGCCTGAGCCTGCCCGAGTTCCGCGAGAACGTGACCCGGCCGCGCAAGGTGACGGCGCGCGCTCAGGACCTGACGGGAAAGACCATCGAAGTGACGGGCGAAGAGTTGCTGGCCCGCGCCCTGGTGCACGAAACCGATCACCTCAACGGCAAACTCTACCTGCAACACATCAGCGCGCTGAAGCGTGACCTGATCAAGCGCAAGATTCGCAAGCTGATAAAGCAAGGGGAATGGTGAGAAGAAGCAACCAGCAATTAGCAGCTAGCAGCTAGCTTTTTTACATGCGCAACAAAGTTGTTGCCATTGCCATGTGCGCTGATTGCTGGAGCTAATTGCTAGTTGCTAATTGCTAGTTGCTACCTATGATTGACCTGGTATTCTGCGGCACGCCGCTCTTCGCGGTTCCCACACTCGAGAAGCTGGTGTCTGCCGGCTTCAGGGTGAAGCTGGTCGTCACCCAGCCGGACCGTCCCAGCGGCAGGGGTATGGAACTGGCGGCCTCGCCGGTGAAGCGGAGCGCGCTCGCGCTCGACCTACCTGTCGCGCAGCCTGAGAAAATCAAGAACAACGAAGAGTTCCGCCGGCAACTGGAAAGCATTGCGCCGGAGGCGATCATCGTAGTCGGCTACGGGCGCATCATTCCGCAGTGGATGATCGATCTGCCGCCGCTGGGCAACCTCAACCTGCACGCGTCGCTGCTGCCGAAGTATCGCGGCGCGGCGCCCATCCAGTGGGCCATCGCCACGGGCGAGCACATCACCGGCGTCACCACCATGCGCATCGATGCCGGACTCGACACCGGTGAGATCCTTCTGCAATCGGAAGAGCGCATCGGGCCGGACGATACCGCCATGACTCTGGCGCCCCGGCTGGCGCAGGGCGGCGCCGAGCTGATGATCTCGACGCTGGCCGGCCTGAAGAACGGCACCATCATGCCGCAGCCGCAGGACAATGCCAAGGCCACGCTGGCACCCATTCTGAAGCGCGAAGATGGGCTCATCGATTTCTCGCGTACTGCCTTGGACACCTGGAACCGGCTGCGCGGATTTCAGCCGTGGCCCGGCGCCTACGCGCATTTTCGGGGCAAGATGCTGCAGCTGCACTCGGCTGCCGTAGCGCCTGAAGTCGCGGTGGTCGCAGCCGCACATTTCACCATCGAGAACGAGCGCCTGCTGCTGGGTTTTGCGCACGGTACGGCGCTTGAGATCCATGAATTGCAGATGGAGGGCAAGAAGCGGATGAGCGCGCGCGATTTCATCAACGGCTATCGGCCGAGAATTGACGAGCAACTAGCAACTAGCAACTAGCACTTCTCGTTTGGTGGCTCTTCATTGCTAGTCGCTAGTTGCTAGTGGCTAATTGCTGATTTCTTTCCATGCCCATCGCACCCGCACGCGCCGCTGCCTTCGACATTCTGCTGCGAGTGGACCAGCAGGGCTCGTATGCCAGCGAACTGCTGCATTCGGGGCGGCTGGAATCGCTGAGCCAGGGCGATTGCGCGCTGACCACCGAGCTGGTGATGGGCGTCTTGCGCTGGCGCTCGCGGCTGGACGAAGCCATCGCCGCGGCATCGTCGCGGCCTCTCGCCAAACTTGATCCCGAAGTGCTGACCGCGCTGCGGCTCGCCGCTTATCAGTTGCAACATCTCACGCGCGTTCCGGCGCACGCCGCCATCAACGACAGCGTGGAGCTGATGAAGCGGGCGCACAAACGCTCGGCCGCGCCCTTCGGCAATGCGGTGCTGCGGAAGATCGCCGCAGCGAAGATCACGCCGCCACCCGAGCCGACAGACTGGACTGCTGCGTTGGTCGCCCGCGAATTCGCTCATCCGCAATGGCTGGTGGAGCGCTGGGTCGCTGAGTACGGGGTTGAGCGCGCGCGTCTGATCTGCCGCCACGATTTGCAAATACCTGATGTGGCGATCCGCGTCGAGGATCCGGCTGCCGAGAAGGAGCTGAATGCCGAAGGCGTCAAACTGGACCGGGGCGCGTTGCTCGCCAGCGCCCGTATCGTCACCGGCGGAGACATCACGCGCGCGCGCGCGTTCCAGGAAGGCCGCGTGTTCATTCTGGATGAGGCTTCGCAACTGGTGGCGGCGCTGGTCGGTACCGGTTCGCGCTTGCTGGACTGTTGCGCTGCGCCGGGAGGAAAAACGGCGGCTTTGGCTGCGCGCAATCCGGCCGCGGAAATCGTTGCCGCCGAACTGCATCCGCATCGCGCCGAGTTGCTGCGCCAGCGAGTGCGAGCGGCGAACGTTCAGGTGATCCAGGCCGACGCGCTGGAGCTTCCCACGTCCGGAGGGTTCGATCGCGTTCTGGTGGACGTGCCCTGCTCGGGCACGGGAACCCTGGCGCGCAATCCGGAGATCAAGTGGGGGCTGAAGCCCGAAGACCTCAGCGATCTCCACCAGAGGCAAGCCGCCCTCCTGCGCGCGGCTCTTGGCCAGCTTGCTCCCGGCGGCCGCGCGCTGTATTCCACCTGCTCGCTGGAACGCGAAGAGAACGAAGCGGTGATCGAGGAAGTGCTGCGCGGCTCCAGTGAATTTGCGTTGCGCGATTGCCGCGAGGAACTGGAGCGGCTGCGCTCAACCGGCGAACTGGTGTGGAGCGATCGAGACTCGCTGCTCAGCGGCAAATTCCTGCGCACGATTCCCGGCGTGCAGCCGTGCGATGGATTTTTCGCGGCGATGGTGGAACGCAGGGGCTAGTGGCCAGTTAAATCCGCCAATGCGGTCGCCGGATTCTTTGGAAAAACACTTTCTTCTATAGACGAGTCGAAACAACTAGCCACTAGAAACGAAAAGGCCGGCGCGAGGCCGGCCCTGAAGCGGAAAAAGCAAAACTACTTTTTGGGTGCGATCGCGTCTTTGGCGGCCTTGGCCACGCGGAACTTCACCACAGTCTTGGCGGGAATTTTGATTGCTTCGCCCGTCTGTGGGTTGCGGCCCATGCGAGCCTTGCGGGCAGACTTCACCAGACGGCCCAGACCCGGGATGATGAATACACCGTTCTTTTTGGTTTCTTTGATCGCGACTTCAGCCAGTCCGTCAAGAAACGCAGCCGCCTGCTTGTTGTTGAGCTCGTTTTTCTCAGCCATGTGGCGGACGAGCTGGGTCTTGGTCATGCCAGTTGCCATTCGTAATCCTCCTTGAAGCGTGAGCAGTAAGAATGCTCGACTGCTGCGTATCCTATACCAACCTTCATCGCCTGCAAAGCATTTTCGCCATATTTTATGCGGGTTTTTCCACAGGGGCGCTCGAAAAGTCAACATCCATGCGGCTTCAGGGGCCTCGCGGTACACGGAAATGCCATAATGGGGAGACTTGCGCGGTAACCGGCCAGCCACCGAGGTGCTCTTCTGAGCTGTTCCGTCTGCAACCTTCGCAAAGAAAAACGCTTCTGTCCGGCGCTCCACGAGCGCATCTGCGCCCAGTGTTGCGGCGAGCAGCGCGAGATGACGCTGGACTGCCCCGCGGAGTGCCCTTACCTGCAGCAGGCGCGCCAGCATGAGAAGCCACGGGAGTTTGGCGAGACTCCGCCGGCGGAGACTTTTCCGGCGATTGCGCTGCGGGAAGAATTTCTGTCGGAGCACGAGGCGCTTATCGCGGGAATCTTGCAGACGCTCGGAAAGGTCACGCAGGCCGACCGCAATCTCCACGACCGCGACCTGACCGGCGCGCTGGCGAACATGGCNNGAGCAGAAGCACCGCGGCTACACAACCTTGAAGGACGGCGACGTTCTGCAAGCCCTGGTGTTTACCCTGCGGCTGATCTATATGCACAGCTCCGGCCGGCCGCTGGCGCGGGGGTTCATCGATTTCCTGCACGAACGCTTTCCCGAGGCGCAGCCCGGGCGCGAGGACGAAGGCGAGCGCAGCCGGATCATCCTGCCGTAGGCGGAGCGTTATTCTTCTTGTTTCCCCGGCCGATGATAGTATCG
>PLBD01000212.1 GCA_003135315.1 Acidobacteriaceae bacterium
CTCGGCCATCGCGATGGACAAGCTGCGCAGCAAGCGCCTGGCGCAGGCGGCCGGCGTAAGCTTCGGTGTCAGAAGCTAGTGAAAACCCAATGTTCTCGTACTCGGGCTGGGACGTAATCCAGTGTTCTTCTTCGGCCATCGCTGCGGTGTCGGCTTTGAGAAAAGCCAGACCGTAGAACGCGTTGTGAAACAGGAAGGCCTCGAGCTTCCGTGCCCGGGCCTGCTGAATTGTCTGCCGGGCTTCATCGAACTGCTGCACAGCGATCAAGGCGTCGGCGAGAAATCCATAGGCGAGAGGGTTCTCAGGGTTCAGCTGAATGCTCTGGCGAAGCGCCTCGATGGCCTGCGGATACTGTCCTAGCAAGGTGTACTCGGTGGCCAGCCCCTCATACGGCTCAGAAAGCCGGGGATAGTTTTCCACCTGTTCCTTGCGCGCGTTAACCGCTTTCTCCAGCTCGCCGGTTACGTTCTCATAGTAGGTGGCAGTGATTTCCAGCTTCTCGCGCTCGCTGGCATGGTCTCTCAGCTCAAAAGCTTTCGTGTAATACTCGCGGGCCCGCTCCAATTCCCCCAGGCTAAAATACATCGCGCCGATGTCGTGATATCCCATGGCAAAGTTCGGATCCAGTTCAATGGCCTTTTCAAAGTACTGCAGCCCGGCCGCCGAGTCTTGTGCGTTCGCCTTGCGGCCGAGGCTCAGGGACTTTAGGGCTTCCAACGAAGACGTGGTCGCCTCGGCAAGGGGAGCGTCATATTTCTGCACGGAAGCTAACGATTCACCCAGTCTGCCGCGCAATTCGCTGGCTGCTTTCCCCACCGCGTCAAGCACCTTTTCCTTGCCGTTAGCGGTCACCTGTTCCTGCGCCAGCACGTCACCGCTCTGACAATTAACAGCTTTCAGCTCCAAGATGTATTCGCTGCCCAACCTGGCGATGGATCCGGCGATGTAGGCCTTGCCGCCAACGCGCATGCAAAGCTCACGCGCCACTTCAGGGGTTAGGTGGGTATTGGCAGGACGAGCCATTAGCTTGATGGTGTCCGAGACTTTGCTTTCGGGCAGAACATTCAGGAACGGCGATTGGTTCAATGAAACCATCAGCGCAGTCTTTAGCGCGTCGTCGAATACGGCGTCACCGGTGCTGTTGTCAAAATCGGCGAGGACGACCGTGTCCTTGTCACTTAGCCCTTTGGGTTGGTGCCAGCGATGGTAAAGCCCTCCCGCCAGCAGTGCGGCCAGCACAACTCCCGCGAAACCAATCACCACCCTACGGGTTTTCTTCCGAGGGAACAATTTCACTCGCGGCTTCTTGACTGAGCCCGAACTCAGCGCCGCGTAGCGTCCGCTTTCACTGTCGCGCTTCAGCCGTTGCAAATCGGCGCGAATCTCCGAGGCATGCTGATACCGCAGGTCGCGGTCCTTCTCCATAGCCTTGACAATGATCGCTTCTAATTCGGGAAAAACCAGCAGACTGACCTGGGAAGGTGGCTCAGGTTGGTCGCGAAGAATCGCGGTGCAAATTTCTACCGGACTTTCACCGTCGAACGGCATGTTCCCGGTGGCCATCTCGTAAAGCACCGCTCCTAAAGAGAACAGGTCGGTGCGCGCATCCAGTTCCTTCGCGCGTACCTGCTCCGGCGACATGTATGCCACCGTGCCCAGCATCATTCCGGGACTGGTGAGGTCCTGGGCTGCAGAATCGTGAGCTAAGGTTTCCGATTCATGGTCGGGCAGCTGTTTGTCCGTTATCTGGGCCAGCCCGAAATCCAGAATCTTGGCGTGCCCCCGCTTGGTGATAAAGATGTTCGCGGGCTTGATGTCGCGGTGGACGATGCCTTGACTGTGTGCTGCGTCGAGCGCATCGGCAATGTCGATGGCAATGGGCAGAAGTGCTTCCGACTCGACCGGCTGTCCGGCGATGCGGTGCTTCAGGGTCATCCCGTCAAGGAACTCCATGGCGATAAAAGCTCGCCCGTCCTGCTCGCCGATGTCGTAAATGGTGCAAATGTTGGGATGGTTCAGGGCAGACGCCGCCTGCGCCTCGCGCCGAAAACGTGCAAGAGCCTGGGGACTGTGGGCCACGTTATCGGGCAGAAATTTCAGCGCAACAAACCGGTGCAGCCGGATGTCCTCGGCCTTGTAGACCAGACCCATACCACCGCCACCGATCTTTTGCAGGATGCGGTAGTGCGAAATGGTGGTATCGATCATGTGGCATTGGAAGCAAAAGGATGTCTGATATTACGGGCGAAGGGAAATGTCAGTCAATGTCCCTTGCTGCTGGTTGTTGGGGCCGATGTTCACTCAGAAATCCTGACGCTGTATCGGATGCGCCCATAAGTGCGGCAGGCCCGGATTGCAGACGCGGAGGTTATGACGGCAACCAAAACCGCAATCCGCGATGGGAGACGATAGCTTTCCCTCTCCCTCCCGCTTCTTAGGTTGAACAGCCACGGTTTCGCCCATAGGACGATCTGAGTTGTTGCATTCGACCAACAACGTCGATTCGAGTCTGAACCGCAAGCAATGCGGGAAGGCTGAGTTGGGACACCTGAACTCAGAACACAAAGATGAGCGGGATGCTGGCATTCCGGAATGGCGGCTGGCACGCTGCTCGTCGCGGGCTCGGGGAGCAATCTCTACCGCCTGGGAGTGTCGGATATGGTGATTCAGCGAATCCTGCGACCCGCGAATGTCAGCACTACTGCGACGTACTACATCAGGACAGCGGCTGATGATGTGCGCAGTGCAATGGCGAAGCTGGAAAGTCAGATCACAGTGGGCTCTTCGGGCCTATCGGACACTAATGGGACACTAACCGAGCGACACCTTCGCCGAACGCTCTTCAATAACCTGCTTTATGCTGCTGAGTGATTGGGATTGCAAGAAATCTGGCGGAGAGGGGGGGATTCNNGACCGTATAACGGTTTAGCAAATTAACTCCGTCCCGCCCTGTTGCTTGGATTCAATCAGTTAGCGCCAGCATAAGTGCTGTAGTTCGGGTGAAATCGGCTCATTTGGTGATTTTTATGCACCTGTATATGCACCTGTATTACTATGGCAACCTGAAATCTACCGACGTTTCGTGACATCGGCCATTTGCCCCCCGTACTTCAATTGCGCATTACGCCGGAGTTCGTCATCGAGCGTGTCAGCGTGCTTAGGTGTGGCTACAAACTGAGGTCTGCGTATTGGCGGAAAAGTCACCCAAAAGAGAATCCGAGATTGAACGACTGATTTCACTCATCGGGCGCCGAGGCCTGATTCGCTCGCGTGACCTCAGCGCAGTGGAAGTCGGGAGAAAGACGCTAGCACGAGGGTGCCAGAAGG
>PLBD01000612.1 GCA_003135315.1 Acidobacteriaceae bacterium
GCCTCCTCGTGATGACAAATCATAATTGGGGGATCTGTGATCTTGCGCCTCCGCTCAGGTGACGCTTCAGATGTTTGCTGAGAGCTAACAACTAACGGCTAGGAGCTTCACTCATACACCGAACACCCGCATCCCGGCGACGGCACGTGCACCTTCAGGAAGTCCGACACTCGCTGATAAGCGTCGATCTGGTTTTCCACCCGCGCGAAGCCGTGTCCTTCATCCGTGTAGATCTTCAACTGAGCGACACCGCCGCGCTTCTTCACGGCATCGGCCACCTGCTGCGCTTCTGACGCCGGACAGCGGGGGTCATTCGCGCCTGCCAACAGCAGCAGCGGCGCCTTGATCTGGTCGACAAAGTTGATCGGCGACCGGTCCTCATACAGCGCCTTGTTCTTCACCGGATCGCCCATCGTCGCCAGATCATACTCGCGCAGGCTGGGATCTTCGTTGGCGATCTCCGTAAACCAGTTCACGAACGGCACAATCGGCACTGCCGCAGCCCACATATCCGGAGCTTTTGTCACTGCCATCATGCTGAGATAGCCACCGTAGCTGCCTCCCATCACGATCAGCTTTTTGGGATCGACGAAGCCGCTCTTCTTGATCCACTCCCCCGCGTCGAGCACGTCGTTCAGCTCCTGGCCGCCAGCGTCGCCCATGTTGGCATCGACAAACTGCTTGCCATATCCGGTCGAGCCGCGATAGTTCGGCGCAATCACCAGGTATCCCTGGTTCACGATGTACTGAATGAAGCGATTGAACGAGTCGACCGACTGCACCGCCGGGCCGCCGTGAACGTAGACAATCGCCGGGAACTTACCGTTGCGTTGAATGTTGTTGGGGACGTAAGCAAACGCGGAGAGTGTCCACTTGCCATCGCGGCTGGGATAGTGCACCAGGTACGGCTGAACCATATCGGCGCTGCGCAGCCCGCCGACCAGCGAGTGCGTGATCTGCTGCGATTGCTTGGACGCGACGTCATACACCCACAGATCGCTGGGGGCGCTGGCTCCGTTGTGGTAATAGAGCAGGCGCGATCCTTCGTGCGTATATGCGGTCGGATCGCCACCCAGCGAATTCACTCCGGGCTGGATGGGCAGCGCCCCGGCACGCTTGCTGGCGATGTCGTAGGAATAAATGTTTGTTGTGCCATCAACGTTCGCAGTCCACGTGAGCGACTTGCCGTCGGGAGAAAAACCGCCTGCGTCGAGTTCCCACTTCTCTTCGGTAAGCCAGTCGATCTTCTTCGTCGCCATATCGACGAGTCCCACATTCTCGTAGCCATTTTGCGCGTCCGAAGTAATGAGCACCGTCCTGCCATCGGGCGAGACATCAGCGGCGAAGTAATTGTGCTGGCCTTCGTGCGGCGTCAAGTTCGTGCTCTGGCCGCTGGCCAGATCGAGCACGAAAACGTTGGCGTCTTTCCCGGTGGCATGCGACTGCGTGTAGACGATGAACTTGCCGTCGCGCGAGAAGATTGGGTGGTGATTGCTCAGTTCCTTGGGCGTGGTCCTGGTCAGATGGCGAATGTGCCGCGTGGTCACATCCATCAAGTCGATCTCGTAGCTCGATCCTGTCTTCGGCTTCGTGGTGTAGGCGAGCTTGCTGCTGTCAGGCGACCACGCGGGGTCAACTTCGGCCGACTCCGGCGAGATAGTCAGGTTCACCACGTCGCCGGTCTTGGGAGAAACGAGGAAGATGTCCCACTGCTCGTCGCCGTCGTGGTCGGAGGTGTAGGCGATCCACGTGCCGTCGGGCGACCACACCGGCTGTGTCTGCCGCTGGTCGCTGATGGTCAACTGAGTGGGCCAGCCGCCGGCCGCCGGCACCACCCACAGGTTGTTGCGTCCGCTGATGTTGGAGATGAAGGCCACCTGCTTGCCGTCGGGCGACCACGTTGAAGCTCCCATCTGGCGCGTCATGTAGAGCTTCTCGATGGAGAAGGTCTGCATGTCAGCAACGGTCTTGCTCTCCAGCTTGGTGGGGTCGGTAAGGGCTTGTGGCACGGCGAGCGGTTGTTGAGCGAGTGCGGTAATCGTCATAGCGAGAAGGATTGCGGGAATAATGAATTTCAAGTTTCGAGTTTCCGGTTTCAGCAAAGCTGGGATCACAGATTTCTATTGTAAAGGTGACGGGCCGCGCGGATCAGGTGTGTGCTGCTGGCTACGTCATTGCCCGCTGCCTGCTCAGGAGTTTATAGTCAAGGGTTTGGTTACTCGTCCGGAGCTCCCTGTGCCGGACATAATTGCGAACTGGCGCGGATTCTCCGCTCCCCGGAGTCCTCATGTTGAAAAGAACTACCCTTCTGCTTTCTCTTCTTGTGCTCTTTCTCGGCAACTCAATCTACGCCGACGAAGGCATGTGGCTGTTCAATGCGTTTCCCAAAGACAAAGTGCAAGCCAAGTATGGATTCACGCCCGACCAGGCGTGGCTCGACCATGTTCGGCTTTCCTCTGCCCGCGCCCCGAATGGCTCGTCGTCGTTTGTCTCTCCGGACGGGCTGATCTTTACCAATCATCACATCGCGCAAGAATGCNNGGCATGGAGTTTGTGGTCCTGGAAGACATCTCCGACGTCACCGCGAAGGTCAACGCCTCGGTGAAGCCGGGAATGGCCGCTGCCGACGCCGGCAAGGCGCAGCGCCAGGAAATAGCGTCGCTGGAGAAGCAGTGTTCCAGTGGCGATATCCGCTGTGACGTCGTCACCCTTTATTCCGGCGCGATGTACAACCTGTACAAGTACAAAAAGTACGATGATATCCGGCT
>PLBD01000628.1 GCA_003135315.1 Acidobacteriaceae bacterium
GTGTTATGACGAGTCAGCCGGTCGCCTCTTACCAAGCCGCAACCTTGCTGGTCTACTCCGACGCGGAGGCGCTCCGGGTCATCGCATCGCCTGAATTCCAAGCCCAATGGAGAGATCTGGCCCAAGAATGTCCGTGGGGCACAGCCCTGCAGACTCCCGAGTTCGCGTGCACCTGGTATCAACGCTATGAGGAAGTCTATCGCCCCCTGATCCTGGTCCGTTACGCTGCCGGCGGAGCGATGGACGGGCTGATGACTCTGGCCACCGAACGCAGCAGCGGAAAACTCACCTTCGCTGGTGCGCACCAGTCCGAGTACAACGTCTGGCTGGCCTTGCCGGGCGAGCAGACATTCATCGTNNCTTCCTCCGGGCACTCCACTGGAATGGTTGCAAGACGGTTGGGCGCGCAGAAGCACACTTCGCACTGTGGCAAGGCCTCTTCTTACGGTGGACAATGCCGACCCGGTGCGCGATTCCCTCAACAAGAAGAAAAACCGGCGACGGCTGGAAAAGCTCCAGGCTGACGGCCCTCTTAGTTTCGTGGAACTGCAAACACCTGAGGAGCTCGATACTTACTACGACGAAATTATCGACTTCTATGACTTCCGGACAGGGGCCATCCACGGGCAATGCCCATTCCGCGACGATCCCAGAAAACGCGCTTTCTTCAGAGCGCTGATGGCTCAGGGTGGGTTACTGCATGTCTGCGTGATGAAAGTAGGAGAGCAGTTAGTTTCCGCGCATATCGGCATCCGTAATAAGACTGAGATGATGGCAGTGTTGGTTGGTCACTCGCCATTCCTAGCTGTCTACTCTCCCGGCAAACTCCATACCCTGCGGCTTGGATTGTTGCTTCATCAGCAAGGGTTCTCTAGCTTGGATCTCACTCCGGGCGGGGACGCGTATAAAGAAGACCGCGCCACTCGCTATGACGAAGCTTACGTGCTGTCCATATTTCTCGACGGGAAAGCCTGGGCGCGGCACCGCCTGGCGTCAAGTTTCCGGTCTGCTGCAAAGAGAATAGCCGGCATCCTTCATCTGGATAAAGAGACGATGTCGCGCTGGCGGTCCTATGCAGCCCATCCGGTTCGTTCGTTGTTCTCGCTATCCAGATCCATTAAAGACTGGATCTGGAGTTCGAGCGAGATCCGGCTCTACCGCGCGAGCACGAACGCCGTTCAAACCCTTTGCGACGCCGGCGTGCGGCGCAATAACTTGCGGCACTTACTCTGCTACCAACCCGTCGGCCCGAGCTGCCGCTCCAAGGAGGAATTCCTGAGGGACGCCATTTCCAAGATTGAGTCTGGCGCTCACTCCTACTCGATCGTGCATGACGATGTACTAGTCAACTATGCCTGGCTGACTCCGCGGACGACCGAGTCGTTCATTCCGGAGGTGCAGCACGCCTACGAGTATCCTCCGCACTCGGGCCTGGTGCAGCAGCTTTGGACTCACCCATCCCATCGGCGACAGGGCCTTTGCTGGTGCACTTTGAAGCAGATATTGAATGATGCGGCGTCATTGGGAAGTATCGACTTTGTCTATATCGCCGTTCCAGCTTCCAACCGAGCATGCCGTCGGCTGATAGAAAAAGCAGGCTTCCAGTACCAGAATAGTATGATTCGAGAAGTACGATTGGGCGCGGCGAAGACCAGGGTCACGACCGACCCTGCCTGACATAACCATCTATGAATGGACTGCGGCAAATCAAAAGGGCACTCCTGGCGACCAACGGTCTGGGACTGGCGCCGGTTATCGCACGCAGTAGGTGGCGCCGGCAGCGATTGCTTATCCTTTGCTATCACGGCGTCTCCATGGGAGAAGAACATGGTTCGCATCCGGAGATGTTCCTGCCGCCGGAGATGTTCGCCCGTCGCATGGAGATCCTGGCGCAATCAGGATGCAGAGTACTCGATCTGGGAGAAGCCTTGCGGCTCTTGCAGAAGGGACAGCTCCCAGCACGTAGTGTGGCAATCACGTTTGACGATGGATGGGCGGACTTTCCCCTTCATGCCTTCCCAGTCTTGCAGGAGCATGGATTCCCAGCGACGGTTTACCTGACGACCTATTATTCTCTCTTCAGCCGTCCCTTGTTCCGTTTCGCCCTGTCACACATGATGTGGAAGCTGCAGGCGAAGGTCATCGAAAACCGTACTTTTCCGTGGCTGCCAGAGCAGCTTGACTTGCGGACTGAGCCCAACCGAACCTCATTCCTCTGGAAGATCGACGACTATGCCAAGCGGCAGGACCTTTCCGGACAGCAAAAGGACGATCTGGCCGCAGCCTTTGCCGAGACTATAGGTTTCGACTATCCAGCTTTTCGCAGCCAACGTCTATTCCAACTTATGAACCCGGAAGAGGTAGCAGCGATGGCCCGGGCCGGAGTCGACTTCCAACTACATACCCACCGGCACCGCACCCCGCTGGATCGCGATCGATTTATCGGCGAGGTGAAGCAAAATCGCGACCTGATTGCCCAGATGACCAGCTCGGGAAACCACGTGCATTTCTGTTATCCGAGCGGCGCCACACGTGACGACTTCATCCCCTGGCTGAGGGAAGCTGGAGTTCAGTCGGCTACGACCTGCGTCCACGGCTTGGCGACACGCGGCGGGGACCCGTTTCGTTTGCCTCGATTGCTTGATCAGTACGGACTGAGCGAGGAAGAGTTCGAAGCCTGGTTAACTGGACTCGCAGCCTTGTTACCAAGGCGAAAGAGTGTTGCTCTGGACGTGGCGCCGGAATAGAGCCCCGGGGCAAGCTAACATGCAGGACTCCGCGTTACATTCATACCTGAAGTGAGCCCGGGCAACGAATTCGGATTGGATTGAGATTGGATGGATCCATGCCGACTCGGCATGGATCCGTCCAAATGTTCAATTACCCAGAACTACTGTGACAAAGTGGTGAAGCTTTCATCGTTGTATGCTGCCATATTCCCCAACGAATCGGTTGTCAAGGGCCGCCAGTGATAGGTGGTGTTCGGCGACAGCCCGGTGATAGTCAAGGTTTCGTCGTAGATATTGGGTATCCCCTGGCTCAGCGCTAGCTGGTCCGGGACTCCCGTCGTGGTCGTGGATTGATAAGGGTAACTGGCATTCAGCATGTTCAGGAAGCCAAAGTTCGGGAACGGCTGCATGCAGTATGGCGGCTGCGGGTTGTTGGGGTTGCAGGTGGGCGGAGCTGCGGTCCCATACCAGACCTGCATAGTGGTGTTTGGCTTAAAGACATTAAGGTAAATGGTAGCCGTCGTGGCCGTCACAGTTACCGTGTTAAGAGAATCGGAGAGCTTCGGATCAATGTGGGCCACCTGGCCATCCTCGGCCGGTGTCCAGAAGAATTGAACCGGTGTAGTGTAGTCGGTCAACGGCCCGCTATAGGGATTCTGTGAGGCCAGCACGGTCTCCACAGGCGGCTGCGTACCATCCGGGTTCTGGCCTGATCTCCACCGTACATAGTCGAAGCTCCACTTATAGACCTGGTTGTATTCCTTGACTGACCAGGTCCAGCCTCCGTTACCTCCGAGGGTTTGACCGCCCGCACTCTTCCACACATGGGAGAAAAGGTCATCCCCTTCGTTCAGGTAAGTATTGTTGCCGGTCTTGTACCAATACCACGCGTAGGCAGTAGCAACCAGGTCATTCAGTTCCGTGGCCTCGTACAAAGTACCTGGGACAAGCTGCGGATTCAACGGTGGAACATCATAGGCGCCATAGGCCAAGGTATGCCAGCTGGAAACATATTGGGTAGCCTGCCACCAGTCCAGGACCTTCTTGATTTCCAGAGGTATTCTGGCATCGGGCGTGTTACCTTCAGCCAAGTCGAGTTCGTAGTAGGTGATCAGAGCTTCCATGGCAAGCCCGACCATAAATGGGTGAATATTATATTCCTGCTGGTTCGGGTTGCCGAGATTAAGGTTGTAGCTCTGATCCAGATAACCCAGCATGACATCGACCGCGCGTAACATAAACGCTGTGTCTCGCGGCGCGCCAATGATTTCGTTGGCCAGGCGGTCATCCATCATGTAGGCGCTCACCCGGACACTTTCGGCATAAACGCTTCCGCTGAACCAATAGTAGTATGCGGGGTTAAAGGCCAAGAGATTGACGGCGTCCTGGTAGGTAGGGTCCCCGGTACGCATGTAGTTCATCGCCAGACCAAAGGGGAACTGATTAGGCTCCTGGACCATTCCACCGTTGGTCCCGATTACGGTGTCTTTGTAAGGCTCCATCGCCAGCGAGCCACAGCGCTGCCATATGGGCGGATCGTTTTGATTGCCCGGATTGATAATATCCGAGTCATAGTCCAACACCTGCTGGTAGACCCTCCCGCCGTCATAGTTCCATGCTTCGAAGTAAATGCCGGCTGGGACATCCATCCAGCCAGCGAAGTTACCGTTGTCGAGGCTCGGCCATGGGTTGGTATCGGTAACGTTCGTGCACCAGAAATATGCGTTGTCACTGCCCGGAGGGGCGTTCCAGTTGACCATGTTATTTTGCCACGTACTTAACCCGGGAATGGCGGGAAACGTAGTGGGTGGAGTCGCCGTAAAGGAAGCGGTCGGCAGCACCGTGAAATTGTAGGTCATGGGCGTTGCAGTGCCGAGGTATTGCCCGTTCAGTTCTCCCTGGAACTGGGCGGAGAATTGATAATGTCCGGGAACGGCCTGGGAGTTCGCTCTCAGTCGCACCGTGGTGTTAGTGGTGTAGAGCGTCCCGTTGGAACAGGCTTCGTTGGCAGGATTATAGTCGCCGTCCCAGCCTTGCGGCGGCGGGTTGGAGGGTGCGTCCAGATCGCAAAGAAACTGCGCCGTGATGCTATTGTCGGTAACAATCTTGCCGGTATCCAGATTGGTGATCTGGACCTGTTGCATGAGCACGATCGCCTGTGGCGGGCCGCTCAGTAAATTCGTCTGCGTTACAACGTAAAGATCGTTACACTCGCGCGAACTCTTCGAAGTAGGAGTGCAAGCCGGCGACTGCGTGGGATCGCCTTGATAGACGTTCTGGCCTCCGACTGGCCACATGCTGAAGACAAGCGGCCCGTTGGGATTGGTGGGCTGAGTCGGGTAGGTTGCAGGCGGAGTGGGCAAGGGAAGGTAACAAGAGGAGCCGCAAGAGCCCGTCGGCGGTCCAGGATAGGTCGCCCAAACCGGGCATGCAGCTTGCCGTGCGTTAACGCAGTGGCCGTGAAACACCTGGCTTGCGACATAGTAACCCCAGGTCGGGTTAATGCTGTATGCGGGGAAATGATCCACGACGACAACATGGTTGGTCGTAAAGTCGTTCTGAACAATTTGCCGGGACGAGGAATTATCATTGCCCGCGTAATCGAGGTCGTTTTCAATGACCACGATCGAGTTACCCGGGTAGGTGGTTTGCCATTGGAAGGTAACCGAAACGCCATTCACCGGATCGTAAGTCGTTCCGACGGTCGCCGTGACGGAACTCGGAATGATCACACCGGAGTTAACGGTGGCGGACAACGGAGTCGTCATTAGAATTCCAAGGAAAATGAATGCCAGGCAAAGCTTTAGCCTTTGCCAATATGAAGTTGCGCCACATAACCGGGGAAAAATCGTACATCCGAATGTCATCTTCGAATCTCCTGCTCCTAACGCAAGGCGGTAGCGGCGGGCCTTTCGAGCGCGCACATGCTTCAACGATGAAGGCGATTAGGAGTTGTTCGAAGTATCCCTTCTTACGGCACTAAGATGTACTGGAAAGTACCTGCGGAATACACGAAAGTAACATTAGACAAGGTTACTTCAATACCCGAAAGTAACCTCGGACGACGTATTGCCTTCAGAAATGGTCATTCCGATCTTGCCGGAGACGGGCAAGGGCAAAGCGATTTCGGGATGGTAACCCGCTGGGGTTACGCTGGCGGCAAGACGTCAGGTTCATGGCTGGCGGCAAGCACTTCGTCAGCGACCGCTGCCGCTTCCACTGCTGGTTTCACATCATGCACGCGGACAATGTGAGCGCCGCGCAGAATGCTCGCCACCATCGCGGCGAGAGATCCATACAACCGCTCTGAGGGCGGCGCATCCTGTGCCGACCGCGTGCCGACCGTGCGACCTATGAAGGACTTGCGCGAAGTTCCCGCCAGCAACGGGAACCCCAGCCGGTGCAACTGGCCGAGACTTGCCAGGAGCGGATAGTTCTCCTCGAAGTTCTTGCCGAAACCAAAGCCGGGATCAATCACAATGCGGTTGGGTTGGATGCCACGCTCAACGGCAACCTGCGCGCGGTCGGCCAGCTCATGTTCCACCAGCGAAACCAGGTTTGGCTCGCGGGGCAAACTCCGCCATTGGCCAGGCTTGCCGCGGGTGTGCATCAGCACTACGCCGCATCCTAGCTCGGCACAGGCCGACGCCATCTGCGGATCCCACTGCAAGGCGCTGACGTCATTGACGATCTCCGCCCCAGCGGCGACGGTGGCCCGGGCCACGGCGGCCTTGTAGGTGTCCACCGAGATCACCGCGTCCGGACGCGCTCGCAGAACGCCTTCCAGCACCGGCATGACCCGGCGCAGCTCTTCCTCTGCGCTGACGATCGGCTTGGGCGTGCCAGCAACTGGGTCCTCGTCTCCACCGACATGGGCTCCCGGCCGGGTCGACTCTCCGCCGACGTCGAGAATGTCGGCACCCTCATCCAGCAAGCGCAGGGCATGCTCTACGGCTTTCTCCGCGGCAAGAAAACTCCCGCCGTCGTAGAACGAATCAGGAGTGACGTTGACGACTCCCATGATGAGCGTGCGCTCGCCCAACTCCAAGCAGCGGGAGCGCAATTGCCAGCGGAAGCGAGGTCGCATTCCGCGATTGTACCCGGCGCGAAACGTGGCCGTGTAAGACGGCTGTTCTCGCGGAATGACAGTGCGAAAAGTTAACAAAAGGAGCTTGGGTGTCGATGCTATGATCGGAGGAGTAGTGTTATGTTCCGGGTCTGTTATTTCGTCACGCTATGCATCGCAGTTGCGCTGCTGACTCCTGCGTTTGCCGGCAACAACCAGAAGCTGCAACCTGCCGGGAAGCTTACTCACGACATTCGCGCGATTCTCGATGATCCCGATAGCGTTCGCGGTTTCTGGGGAATCTATGCGGTCTCCCTCGACAGTGGCAAGACAATCTTTGCCCTGAACCCGGAAAAACTGTTTACCCCCGCATCCAACGCGAAGCTTTTTACCACTGCCGCAGTTTTCGGCCTGATCGGCCCCGACTACCGCTTCAAGACCACAGTCGAGACGCTGGGCACGTTGGACAAGTACGGCCGCTTGAACTCCGATCTTGTGCTGGTGGGGCGCGGCGATCCTAATCTTTCCGGTCGCGCGTTGCCTTATAACATGCACACCGAACGCAAGGCGCCGCCCATCCAGGTGCTGCAGGACTTGGCGGACCAACTTGTGCAGCATGGGTTGAAGTACGTGGACGGCGACGTGGTGGCCGACGACTCCTACTTCGTCTGGGAGCGTTATGACGAGGGCTGGTCGCAGGATGATCTGGCGCGCGAGTGGGGCGCTCCGGTGTCGGCGCTGACCGTTAATGACAACGTCATCTTCGTAAACATTATGCCGGCCGACCGGCCCGGCGAGCGCGCGTTCCTCAACATCGCGCCGTTTCCGGAGTACTACAAGATCGACAATCGCGTGATGACCACGCCGCCGGGAAGCGGGCCGCGCACGGTTTCCATCAACCGCGAACCCGGTGCCAATCAGCTCACGTTCTGGGGCAACATTCCGCAGGACGATCCCGGTTTCGGCGAGGCATTGGCTATCGACGATCCCGCCGACTTCAGCGCGCGGCTGTTTCGCCAGTTGCTGGAACAGCGCGGGGTGACGATCTACGGGCGGTCGCGCACCCATCACACCGAACTGGCCTCCACCCAGACGTTCAGCGTGACGACCATGGCGTCAGGCGGCGGGGTTGCAACGCGTCCGCCGAATCTCTCCCCTTTGGTGTTGGCCAGCTATCAGTCGCAACCGGTCACGCAGGACCTTCGCGTGATTAACAAGGTCAGTCAGAATCTTCATGCCGAATTGATGCTGCGCCTGCTGGGCAAAGAAAAAGGCACGTCCGGATCGATCGAGGCCGGGCTTGAAGTGCTGCGCGGCTTTCTGGTGAACGCCGGCATCAAAGCCGACCAGTTTGTCTTTTACGATGGCTCAGGATTGTCACGCGAAGATTTGGTGACCCCGCAAGCTATTGTGACATTGTTGCAATACTGCCGGCAGCAATCCTGGGGACAGGCGTATAGCGATACCCTGCCCATCGCCGCCATCGATGGCTCACTCGCCGATCGTTTCCGCAATACAGCCGCGGCGGGGGCGGTCCACGCCAAGACCGGCTCGCTGGCGCACGTGTATTCGCTGGCGGGTTATGGCACCACGCAGTCTGGCGACCACATCGCGTTCTCGGTGATAACCAACAACAACAACATGCCGACCAAAAAGGCGCTCGCTACGATTGACCGCATCGTGGTGCGGTTGATCGAAGACAAGAAGTGAGATCGAGCCAGATCCGAACCCATCAGAACGAAAACAGCATCTGCAAATCGATCCGTCGATTGGCGGAGCCCGACGAAAACGGCGCAGGGGCCAGCGCGTTCGATTCGCCGAACTTAGGCGAGTCGAGATTGCCGATAGGGGGCGCGTAGTTCACGTTGTTCAGCAAGTTGCGCGCGCTGACGCTGAAGGTCAGGTTGTACTTGTGGCTGGTTTCGCTGCCGAAGGTGAACGGACTGCCACCGCCGCCCGCCAGGCCGCGGCCTCCAAGTCCACCGCCACCACCGCCGCGACCACCACCACCGGGGCCGCCAGGGCCACCGCCCACAGGGCCGCCGGAGGCGCCCTTGTCCAACTTCGGACCCAACCCGAACGTCTTGCTCAGTCGCAGGTTCAGCGTGAACAGGGGCGATCCGGAGCCATAGTTAATAGGCGTGATGGTCTGGCCGGGAAGCGGCACCGAATTGAACGTACCGTAGGGTGTCACGTAGATCTTGCCGCCCGGCCCCGGCGTGGAAGCCAGCGCGGGACGATCGTTGAAAATCGAATCGCCGTTCAGGTCCTGTCCCACGATGATGTTAAATGGGGTACCCGAGTCCGCAATAATGAACGGGCTTAGACGAAACGCGTACGGCAGAGAGATTGTCCCGCCAACAAAGACGCGGTTGCGAACGTCGAACGCGGCGCGGCCCCAGTCCTCCATCGGATCGTAGGAGTTCATCACGAATTGCGGAGACCCTCCACCACCGCCGCCGAACCCTCCCCCAAAGCCACCTCCGCCGGAGACCGCCGCTCCCCCGCCCGAGCCGAGATCGCTGTTGGCGAAGCTCAGTGCGTAATAGCCAAAGAGCGAAATCTTGTTCCCAAAACTAAAGCGCCAGTTCGTGATCAGCTGGTTCTGCTCGAAGATACCGCCGGAGTTGTACTGATAAACGTTGTCGTTATTGCCGAGCGGCGTGACGCCGCTGGGCGGATACGTCCCCGGCAACGGCGCATTGGCATTGCGCAGGAACAACTGATGAATGCCGCGTGAGTTGAGATACGTGACCGAAACCGTGGCGTTCTTGGTGACTTGCCGGTCCACGCTGAACGCTGCTTCCATGGTGTAAGGCACGTGCAGGTTGCTCTCGACCTGATACGTCGTCGGCGAGTTGGTGGCTAGCATCGCCAGCTGGTCCGGCGTGGGAATCAGCGGATAGAAATTCGGGTTGGCGACCACATACTGCTGCTGCGTGATGCCGTTATAGCGCTCGGCCTGCAGGATGTAATTGTAGGAGAAGCGATCGTAGAAAATTCCGTAGCCGCCGCGCAGGACTGTCTTGGGCGCACTCTTGCTGTGTCCGAGGCCCCACGCCACACTCACCCGCGGTGCCCAGTTGCCTTCGTAGGGAATGCCGGTCTGCGTCTCATAGCGTAGGCCGTAGCTGAGCGTAACGTTGGGACGGATCTTCCACTCGTCCTGCGCATACAGCCCCACGTCGATCATCGACACGTCCGAGAGCGGCTGCCCCGCGACCAGGGTGAACTGGCTGGCGCCGCCGCCCAGCGCGCGAATCTCCGCCGGGGTCAGGCCCTGTTGCAGTCCGTTGACGGTGATCTGGTAGGCGTTCAGCGACGAGAAGTTATAAGCCCCGTTGAATCCCGAGTTCTCGTTGCTGGAGAACAGCGTGCCGCGCAGCCGTCCGCCAAACTTGATGAAGTGTTTCCCATGCGCGATCGAGGTGAAATTCTGCAGCTCGTAATGGTCCTGATTGCTGAACGTGGTGCCCGACGAGCTTCCGCCGCTGGTAAACGCTCCCTGCACCACGAGCGTGGGATCCGTGCTCAGGGGCAACTGATTGTCGCTGTCGCGGATGTACTGGAAGCGCGTCTCGTTCACGATGGTCGGGCTGATGATTTGGGTGTCGGTGATCTGCACCGTATTCTCCGTGCTATTGGAGTTGTAGCCCGTCGAAGCCAGCGAGAACCCCCCGATCCCTCCGTTGTCCTGCGTGTTTTGCGAGTACTGGTAGCGGATCGTCAGCGTATTGCTCGGGCTCAGTTGGAAATCTACCCGCGGACTGATGTTGAGACGCGTCGAGGGGCTGGGCACGGCGGCACTGTAAGGAGTAGCCACATTGCCGGGACCGAGCACCGTCCCCGAAATCACGCTGACATTGTCGATGTTGCGTTGCTGAATGGTGAAGAAAAAGGATGCGCCCTTGTCGATGGGGCCACTGACGTTGCCGTTGAAGATTTCCGAGTAATAACCGGGCGTCGAAGTGATAAACGGGTTCAGCGAGTTGAACGCCGACGAGTTGCCGTTCACCATAAATTGGCCGTGAAACTTGTCGGTCCCCGGCTTGGTGAAAATTTCGATTCTTCCATAGCCCAGCTTGTCGTACTCGGCCGAGAAGGGATTCTGGTTGATACGGATTTCACGGATGGCCGACTTCGGCGGAAGCTGCCCGGCGGTAAAACCGTCAACGTAAATCTGCCCGCCGTTAGGTCCCGCAGAAGGTCCAGCCAGCGCCTCCAGTTCCGATTGCAACTCATCGGGATCGTCAGACAAAGCGTCGAGATCCTTACCTTTGAGCACGATCGTCCCCGCGCTGTTTTCCGGGCTCACGCCCACCGTGGGGGATTCTTCCTGCACGTCGACGTGTTGCTGCTCAACCGCAATCTGAAGCTGGATGTCGAAGTCCGGGGTCTGTCCGGGACTGATTTGTACGTCCGCTTCCGTATCCAGAGCAAAGCCTTTGGCGACGGCGGTCACCGTATAGGAGCCCGGTGCGAGTCCCTTGATTTCGTAAATTCCCTGATGATTGCTCTGCACGCTCGCGGTCCTGCCATCTACGCCAGTGGCTGTGATCGTCGCCTGCGGAATGACGGCGCCGGAAGGATCGGTGATCTTGCCGCGCAGCGTTCCCGACGAAGTCTGCGCGGAGATCGAGCCCAGGCTGATTGCAAGAAACAAGAAGACGATGGCACACAAACGCATTTAGAGTTTTAGACCTTTGTGAAACCAGAACGGTATCGTTGCTGAATGTATTCCGTTACGGCGTGTCTCCCGTTCCCGCATTTGCGCTGGTGGAGAGATTCCAGGGGGACAGAATGGTGCTGGCCGCGGCGGGAGAGGCGGCAGTGAGAATCGGCTCGACGCCGCTGAGCAAAATAATCACCTGCGACGGCGAATCCGCCGCGCCTTCCGTGGCCACGATCATCAGCGCGTCGCCCTTTTGTAACTGGCCCAAACTGACGGCGGGCATGCGATTCAGTATCTGCTGAAAGTCAGGTGGCCCCCCAGGACGCGCGCCTCCGGGAGCAGCATCGCCGCCAGGCCGCGCTTCCCCGCCCTGTGCTCGCGCCGGAGGTCCGCCGGATGCGCTTGCGCCTCCCGCGCCCGCAGGCGTGCCGCCCTTCAGCCGCATGGCGATGCGCTGCGCGAACATCGCGGGCAACTGGTGCATCTGCGAATCGGGCGCGATTTTCAGAGTCACAGGCCGCTTGTTCGCCAGATCGGTTACGGTAATCGTGTTGTTCGCAGCATCGGTAGAGATCACAGCGGCAGCAATACTGCGGAACGTACCGGAGACGAT
Organism: Acidobacteriaceae bacterium; assembly: GCA_003135315.1. Taxonomy (GTDB): domain Bacteria; phylum Acidobacteriota; class Terriglobia; order Terriglobales; family Acidobacteriaceae; genus Bog-257. The sequence continues at coordinate 12,081 of PLBD01000628.1, forward strand.
CTCCGCCGCAGCCATTTC
>PLBD01000356.1:0-2200 GCA_003135315.1 Acidobacteriaceae bacterium
GTTCAACGTGGGCTGCGACCGCATTGAGCCCGACTCCGACGCACGCAACTGGCACTGGAATAACGAGACGCAACGTGTCGAATATAGCGCGGTCGGCTACAGGAAACCGCAGTGCTCGGCCTGCTTCATCAATTCGGTACACGATTCGCTCGACTCTATCCTGACGCTGGCCAAGACGGAAGGCATGCTCTTCAAGTGGGGGTCGGGCACGGGGACGAACCTGTCGCCACTGCGCTCGTCGACGGAATCGCTCTCCGGCGGCGGCACGGCGAGCGGTCCGCTCAGCTTCATGAAAGGTTTCGACGCCTTCGCCGGCGTCATCAAGAGCGGCGGCAAGACGCGGCGCGCNNGCCAACAACTCCGTGCGCGTGACCGACGACTTCATGTACGCGGTCCTCAAAGATGGCGAATTCGCCACCCGCGCGGTGAAGGACGGCCGTCCCGTCCAGACCTTTAAGGCGCGCGATCTGCTGCGCCGCATCTCCGATGCGACGTGGCACTGCGGCGATCCCGGCATGCAGTACGACACTACCGTCAATCGCTGGCACACCTCGAAGAACACGGCGCGCATCAACGCGTCGAATCCCTGCAGCGAGTACATGTTCCTGGACGACTCGGCCTGCAACCTCGCCAGCCTGAACCTGATGAAGTTCGCGCCCAACGGCACCTTCGACGTCGAAGCCTATCGCCACGCCTGCGCAGTGATGATTACTGCGCAGGAAATTCTGGTGGACAACAGCGGCTATCCCACGGAAGCGATCGGCAAGAACTCGCATGACTACCGTCCGCTGGGCTTGGGCTATGCCAACCTGGGCGCGCTGCTGATGGCTGCGGGCTTGCCCTACGACTCCGACGCTGGACGCGACTACGCTGCGTGCGTGACCGCGATCATGTGCGGCGAAGCGTACCTGCAATCGTCGAAGATTGCAGAACTGTGCCAGCCGCTCGCGCCGGCAACCGAACCGACGGCGGCGGCGGAGATCACGGGCGCGGCCTGTCCCGGCTGGTACATCAACCGCGAGCCGTTCCTCGATGTCATCCGCATGCATCGCGCGTCGGTGAACAACATCAACCGCACGAACGTTCCCGCGGCGCTCTACGAAGCCAGCAAGGACACTTGGGACGAAGCGCTGAAGCACGGCGAGAAGTTCGGCTATCGCAACGCGCAGGTTACGGTGCTGGCGCCCACGGGCACCATCGGCTTCATGATGGACTGCGACACCACAGGCATCGAGCCCGACCTGGCGCTGGTGAAGTACAAGAAGCTCGTCGGCGGCGGCATGATCAAGATCGTGAACAACACTGTGCCCACCGCGCTGTTCAAGCTGGGCTACACGGCGGACCAGACCAACGCCATCGTCAGCTACATCGACGCGACGGGCACCATTGAAGGCGCGCCCGCCGTCAAGGACGAGCACCTGCCTGTCTTCGATTGCTCCTTCAAGCCGACCAAAGGCACGCGCACCATCCACTACATGGGACATCTGCGCATGATGTCGGCGGCGCAGCCCTTCATCTCCGGCGCGATTTCCAAGACCATCAACATGCCGGAGAATGCGACCGTGGAAGAAATCATGGAAGCCTACATCCAGGCATGGAAGCTGGGACTGAAGGCGGTCGCGGTCTATCGCGATGGATCGAAGAAGGCGCAGCCGCTGAGTTCGATGGGATCGGCGACGGCGAAGAGTTCCAACACAACGGGTGCGGCTGCGGCTCCGGTTGAGGTGGTGGACGAATCCGCCGAGCCCCCGCGCGCGGTGCGTCATCGTCTGCCGGACGAACGTTTGTCGATCACGCACAAATTCAATGTGGGCGGACACGAAGGCTATCTCACCGTCGGGCTCTACAAAGAGGGGATGCCGGGCGAGATCTTCATTACCATGGCGAAGGAAGGCTCGACGGTCAGCGGCCTGATGGACAGCTTTGCCTGCGCCATTTCTATCGGGCTGCAGCACGGCGTGCCGCTGAAGCTGCTGTGCGAGAAGTTCGCCCACACCCGCTTCGAGCCCAGCGGCTGGAGCCGCAATCCCGACATCGGCTTCGCCAAGTCGATCATGGATTACATCTTCCGCTGGCTGCAACTGCGCTTCCTCACCGGGCAGCAGCAGGCGCTGTTTGACGGACTGCGTCCGAAGTACGTCAACGCTCCGCCGCCGGGCACGCCCGACGAAGGCATGCCGAGCTACAGCGGCCCCGCCGC
>PLBD01000356.1:2228-4629 GCA_003135315.1 Acidobacteriaceae bacterium
GTCTGCACCGTCTGCGGCGCGATCATGACCAGGAACGGAAGTTGCTACCGGTGTGTTGAGTGTGGGTCAACGAGTGGATGCAGTTAAGAAGGATTTAACCACGGAGAGCACAGAGGGCACGGGGAGCATCCCGTGTCCCTTTTGAAGTATGAAGAGGCTACCTGAGCACGCTGTATCGTCCAGAACCTTCGAAGGCGAGGTATCCCATATCCCTGAGCACTTGAAGCTGCTGGCGAATTTTCGCTCTGATGTTTTTGTTGCTGGGATGAAGGTTCTGTAAATGCTGCTCAAAGGTATAGAAATCCGATAGCGACAACTCCTGCCGATTCAGTTTTCGTGAGATATTCAAAACGTCCAAAGTCCATCCCCTCACGTCGCCTTTCAACTCATTAAATTGACTCACACGGCTATACGCCCGCCTCACAGCAGTCCTATTCGTGACGACTCCGTCCTTAATGATTGGGATACGTCCATCAACTGGAACGTTGTCGAGCAGAATGTTACATCCTACCCATCCCGCCCTCTGTGCCCTGTCTGTGAGAGGTTTGCGTTTTTCGATTGTCGACTCTGTGAAAAAGAAACTTGGGATGAGCAGAAGATTGATGACAGACCATAAAGAGGAATACTGCAACAATAACAAGTTCGGCACTTGCTCAGAGCGTATTGCGCGAAGCATCGCCTCGTAGCCCGAATCATTAATCCGCCTTCCGATAATGCCCTTGCGGCTTTTCAGTTGATATACACTAGAGCACGCCGGACAGGTGAAATCGACCCCCGGGAAGTTGTTGGCTGCTGCGGTAAGCGCATCGGAACTGCAAGCCGGGCAGTACATCTGCGCGGCGCACCAGTTCTCACTGACAACGCGGGCTACCTGACTGTTGCTCTTGTACTTAACACCGAGTTCTGCCACACACATCAAATCCAAGGCCGGTCACCCTGTTCCATGTTCAATACAGAATGCCTTTGCTTCATCGCTTCGCCAATCAGAACCTTCCTTGATCTCGTCAAAGTCAATGATTTCAAGTTCGTATCCTAGTGGAACCGACTCCTCCACTGCGTACGCCACTCCTCCGCTCACCGTCACGAAAATCTTTCTTGGCATGTCCACCTCTCAACGTTCAAACGTAGGATAGCTGGCAAGTTATATTCCAGAGCAAGTAAAAAAAGGCCAATTTTATCGTTGCCGTAGTGCATTATCAGGAAACGGCTCTGAGCCCGCAGGGCGGAACAATCGTAGCCCAGCACGCGAGTGCTGGGAAGGCATGTCATTAAATATCCCGAGTCCCTTCAGGGACGACACAAGGGACGAGGGGCGTCGGCCCCGAGCCCAGACGGAGTTTTGAACCATGGAAGTCATCCTCAAAGAAGACGTATCCAAGCTCGNNAGGACTTACGTCCTGGGCTACGCTTGTTTCGCCCTGCGGGCTCCGGATACCTGCATTAATCGTTGCGCCATGCGGGCGCTCTCGCGACAAAACGTCGTCACGAACTCCACGCCTTGCGGTCCCGATATCACCTACGCCTGTGATCTCCGATACCGCATGCAATCCCCGGCGACACAATACTAGAAGAAATGGGCCACACTTACAGCTCAACCTTATTTCACGTTATCTTCTCCACCAAGGAACGCCGTGCGGCCATCAAAGAGCCGGCGAAGCTGTGGGCGTACGTGGCTGGCGTCGCTCGCAATTTACAGTACGAGGCGCTGGCGATCGGCGGAACGGAAAACCACCTCCACGTGTTGCTTCGACTGCCAGCACATGTTCCGGTCGCTGAAGCCGCGCAGAAGCTGAAATCGAACTCATCGCGGTGGCTTCGCGGAGAGAATTCGTGGCTTGGATGGCAGGAGGGTTACGGTGCGTTTTCTGTTAGTCCTTCCAACTTGGACGGAGTGAGGCATTACATTCAAAACCAGCCAGAACACCATCGGCGGCATAGTTTCGAAGAAGAGTTCCTGGCGTTGCTGGCAAAATCGGGGGTCACCTTCAACAAGGCTGAGGCGTCCGAGTAGGGTGCCGTCCCTAAAGGGGCTCTAGGTAATGAGGGAATGCCAACCCAGGACTTACGTCCTGGGCTACGATTGTGTCGCCCTTCGGGCTACGATTGTGTCGCCCTTCGGGCTACGATTGTGTCGCCCTTCGGGCTTCGGATTCTGGCGGCGCAACTGCAGCGCCGCCTCCGCTGAGGATGACAAATCAAAAATAAATACGGGCCGGTGCCCCACTCAATTCCTGCCTTTGGGATGAGTGGGAGCCGGTCGACGTAGAGGTACTTCCCGTCGCGTTCCGCGTCCGCAAGACGTGGGTCGGATGATTCCTGGTCTCCCACACATTCGAAAATCGCGAATGTGTGGGGCACCCAGCTTCCTTCCCGCTCCACCGAACCGCAGATCCTTCGACTC
>PLBD01000452.1 GCA_003135315.1 Acidobacteriaceae bacterium
CGCTGGCGCTGGTGGTATAGGCTGCGCCGGTGTGCGGCGTGATGGTCAACGTGCCGGCGATGGTGGAAGCCAGGGTCGCGGTCGTGGTTCCGCTCGTGATCTGGTTGTACTGGAACTGATGGTTGGCGCCCACATAGAAGCTGCCGGTTGTGGTGTTCGCTTCCAGCGCTGTGGCCGCGGTGGTGCCGCGGTTTTCCGCATCCGTGATCATCAGGTGGCCGGTGCTGTCCAAAGCCGCTACCAGCCCTGTTCCGGAATTGTTGATGTCGTTGATGACCGCGCCCACCGTGCTGTCGGTGTTCTTCGTGGTGTAAATCGTAGTCGGCGCTGTGCCCGCGCTCTCAATCGTGAGCGTGCCGCTGGTCGCAGTCTGCAGGCCGGCGGCGGTGCCCAGATTGGCGTCAATCTGGTTGTAGTTGGTCTGCCCGCCGGTGAAGATCTGCGAGCCGTTGTAGGTGGTGTTGGTGCCGATACGGTTAATTTCCGCCGCGATCGACTGGAACTCGGCGTCCAGCGCCTGGCGTTGCGAACCGTCGTTGACGGTTCCGTTGGCCGACTCGGTCGCCAGGGTGACCGCGCGGTTCAGCAGGCTGGTTACCTGGGACAGAGCGCCATCGGCGACTTGCAGCTTTCCGACGCCTTCGGTCGCATTCAACGATGACTGGGTCAGTGCCGTGACGTTGGCTTGCAACCCATCCGCAATGGCCAGACCAGCAGCGTCGTCCGCACCGGTATTGATACGCGAACCCGAAGCCAGTTGCTCCAGGGTCTGATTCAAGTTGGTTTGGGTGATCGATAACTGGTTCTCCGCGGCAAGGGCTGGGATGTTGTTCAGAATACTGATTGCCATGGGACAGCTCCTCTCATGGTTCCACCTTGCCCGAGCTCGCCAGGAGTTCGTTCCCGCAGGTGCGCTGCCAGGTTTTTCTGACCGGCGGAACCTTTTGCGTGTTCACCCACCCTATCGGCGCAGCCGCAACCAGCTTTAATCAGGCAGAGATGTTTGCCTCCAACACACCCGGCGGCAGGCAACCAGCCACTTCCGGTTAGGAGGGCTTAAGAATCGCTGCGCGGCGTGTGGCTCTTAGCTATTAGCTGACAGCTAGTTGCTAATTGCTACGCTAATTGCTTCTCCTTCAAGCCCTGGCCGACTTTTGCCGATGCTCTCTCTTGATTCACCCCCCGGCGGAGGAGTGCGTATGATCCAGCTCACCCGCTTAAACAATGCACGCCTGGCGGTCAACTGCGACCTGATCAAGTACGTCGAGGAGGCGCCCGACACGGTCCTGACCTTATTGAATGGCGAGAAGCTGGTGGTACGCGAGACCACTGAGCAAGTGATTGAGCGAGTGCGCGATTTTCGCCGTTCGGTCCTGATCGCCGATCCGAACCCTGCTTCGCCTTCCGGAATGCGCGCCAACGCTGCGGACGTGGCATCGGCTGCACCCGCCACCGGCGCGGAAGGACCGCAGCGTGGATAAGAGCAGCTTCATGGGAGTAATCGTCGGCCTGGGGGGGATCATGCTTGGGTTGCTGCTGGAAGGCGGCAAGCTCTCCCAGGTTATACAGCCCACTGCGGCCATTATCGTATTCGGCGGGACCATGGGAGCAGTTTTGCTGCAATACCCGATGCCGGTGGTGGCCTCGGCTTTCCGCCGCCTGGTGCAGGTCTTCCTGGAGCGCAAACTGGATCCGCAACGGACGGTGCAGCAGTTGGTCGTCTTCGCCAACAAGGCGCGCCGCCACGGCATGATTTCCCTCGATGCCGACCTGACATCCCTCAGCGACCCGTTCCTGAAGCGGGCCCTGATGCTGGCCGTGGACGGCACCGAGCCGCAGGAGCTGCGCAAGATGATGCAGCTGGAGATCGACAATCAAGCCGAATACGAGGACAACATTCCCAAGGTGTTCGAGTCAGCCGGAGGCTTCGCGCCCACCATCGGCATCATCGGAGCGGTGCTGGGGCTGATCCAGGTGATGCAGCACCTGGACAATATCAACGAGGTCGGCAAAGGCATAGCCGTTGCCTTTGTGGCGACCGTCTACGGCGTAGGTTCGGCTAATCTCTTCTTTCTGCCCAGCTCCGGCAAGCTGCGCCTGCGCATTCGCGAAGAGCAGATCGTCCGCGAGATGACCCTGGAAGGCGTGGTCTCCATTCTGGAAGGGATGAATCCCCGCATGCTGGAGAGCAAGCTGATTGGGTTCTTGCCGGAATCGCCGAAAGCCAAAACAACCGGGGTAGCCCGTCTGCCATGAAAAACCGCACTCGCAGATCGGCCGCGGAAGTGAATCACGAACGCTGGCTGGTCTCCTACGCCGACTTCGTAACCTTATTGTTCGCTTTCTTCGTTGTTCTGTATGCTTCCGCACAAATCGATAAACAGCGGGCGTCGCGTCTCTCCGACGCCATCAACTCCGCCTTCCAGCAACTGGGTATTTTCGAAAGAGACGGTCACAAGCCAGGCGAAATCGACCCCAGGATTTCCCTGCCCAGCGCAGTCAATGGCGCACAGGATTTATCGCGCTGGGCGCCGTCGGGTCAGGAAAAGATGGGCGCCGATCCGAAGAAACAAGACTTCAATGCCATTCGCAGCGAACTGGAGAAGGCGTTGGCTGCCGAGATCACGCGCAACGAGGTTGCCCTCCACATGGAAGCGGATGGCCTGGTCGTCAGCCTGCGCGAGGCCGGCTTCTTCGACAGCGGCTCAGCCACCATCAAGCCCGGCGCAGAGGCCGCCTTTGCGCGCGTGGCAAACATCCTGCGCGAGCACTCCTGCTCGGTCAGGATCGAGGGTCACACCGATAACGTACCTATCCATACCGCGCAGTTCGCCTCCAACTGGGAGTTGTCCACGGCGCGCTCCACCAGCCTGGTAAAGGCGCTGATTGAGCAATACGGCGTGCCGTCCGAGCGGCTTTCGGCGGCCGGATACGCTGAGTTCCATCCCGCGGCCAGCAATGCCACGGCGAAAGGCCGGCAACTCAACCGGCGCGTGGATGTTGTGATCCTGACATCTCCGCGTCAACGCCAGGCAGCAAGTCTGGGCGCTCCCTCAGATAAGGATCCTGCCAAATCTTCGGCCGGCGACGCCGCGGCTTCCCATCCACCGGCAACCCGCAACGGCCAGTCCGCCGCACCGGACGCCTCAGGCCGAAACTCTGGGCGCAGCGGCTAGCTGATCGCGTGCCGCAGACGCCCGCAGCGCCTCGCCGATCCGCGTTAGCAGTATGTTCACCGTGAATGGTTTTTGGAGGTGGATCGAGGGTGCACGGCTGACGCCTCGGGCAATATCGTTCTGCCCGTAGCCCGACATGAAGACGGTGATCAGGTCAGGCTGCATGCTCTCCAAATGAGACGCAAGGTCCGCCCCGTTCATGCCCGGCATCACTACGTCGGTCAGCAGTACATCGATTCGGTCTGCATACTGGCGCGCCACACGCAGCGCCTCCTTGGCGCTGCCGGACTCCAGCACCACGTAACCGGCGTGCTGCAGCACCTCGCGAGTGACCTCGCGCACAATCAATTCGTCCTCCACCAGCAGAATCACTGGGGAATTCGCCACGTGCGAACGGGTTGCGCAAATCGGCTCCATCGCTTCCGCCTTTACCATCACTCACCTGCTATTCGGGCCCAATCAGCGATCACGCTTGAGTAATGCAACTGCGCAGCCATTAGGCAGAAAGAAGGCCGCTTAAGCTAAGCTGTAGTGGATGGCGCACATACGAAGCAAAGGCGAAAGGTGGCCGCCGGCCGACTTGTCACCTGATCGGGAACGTTCCTTTCGTGGGGCTCCGCTTTGGGAATGATCGCCGCGCAAACGGGATTTGGGGTGCCCTGCGACAATTGCCCCGACTCGCCGTTGCCCGATGTAGAATCTCAGTCTGGAAACGGCGCATACTGATTGCACAATCTGTAAGTAGCTCGTTTGCGTAATACTGATGGGACCCCTCGAACCGAGCCCGTTGAACCGCAGCGATGCCAGTGACGAGATGCGGCTGGTGGCGCGCATCCGCGCCGGCGATCAGCAGGCTATGTCCGAACTCTACGACCGCTATGGCAAGGTGGTTTACGCGGTGTCGTTGCGGGTCTTGCAGGATACGGGCGCGGCCGAGGATGTGTTGCAGGATGTATTCCTTCAGTTGTGGCGCAATCCAGACGCCTTCGACGCCAGCCGCGGTAGTCTGGCGGCATGGCTGGCGGTCATCGCGCGGCATCGTTCCATCGACCGGCTGCGCAAACGGCGTCCCGAGGTTGATATTGAAGATTGCGTCATCGCCGGCGGCCCTGATTTGCGTGACGAAACCGAGCGCGCGCTGGTCATCGAGAAAGTACGCGCCGTGCTGGCCGAGATGAATCCTGAACAGAGTAAGTTGTTGGAATTAGCATTCTTTCAGGGGTTGACGCATACCGAGATTGCGGAGAAGACGGGAGAACCGCTGGGCACCATCAAGACACGAATTCGCAGCGGGCTGCAACTGTTGCGGGCAAAGTTTGCGGGATGAAGACACACGAACAATTCGCCGACGATCTGGCGCTCTACGCGCTGGATGAGTTGACGGGCCTCGATCGCGAGGAGCTGGAGGACCACCTGCAGGCCTGCGCCGCCTGCCGCCGCGAACTGCACGCGCTGCGCGGCGATCTTGGCCTGCTGGGCCTCACCAGCAGCGGCCCCCAGCCTCCCGCGCGCAGCAAAGATCGTCTGATGCGCGCGATTGCAGCCGAGCCGCGCGGAGTGTCCTTGCCGGAAGCGGCGCCGCGCAAGACATCGTGGTGGGCGTGGGGACCGGCCTTGGCAGCCGCCGCTCTGCTCTTCGTGGTGGCTGGTTTGTGGCGCGCCAACGTCCGCATGAAGGACGAGCTTGCCGAACTCGGCAATCGCAATCAGGACCAGAGCATTCAACTGGAGCAGATGAATCAGCAACTCACGCTGCTGACCTCACCCGACGCGGTACACGTCTCGCTGAATCCGCAGAAAGCGCCGAAGCAGCCCAGCGGCACCGCCATCTTCAGCCCCTCGCAGAAGCGCATGATCTTTATGGCAAGCAACATGGGGCCGGTCCCTGAGGGCAAGGCTTACGAGTTGTGGATTATCCCCGGCACCGGCGCTCCCATCGCCGCCGGCGTCTTCAGGCCCGACGATCACGGCAACGCCATCATGATGGACCACAAGATGCCGGAGGGCGTCGAAGCCAAGGCCTTCGCCATCACCATCGAAGACCAGCAAGGGTCGGACAAGCCCACCTCGCCGATCGTCATGATGGGAGCGGTAAGCTAGCGTGCCGTGCCTACGGCACTCGACAATAGAACACGCATCAGCCCAGCGCTTCGTGCTGGGCTAGACTATTGCGTCCGCTCCGCGGACTCGCATCCTTCCGAAGATCAATAGCATCATCGGTCCGCGATATTGTTGCCGGCTTGATTCGCCGGACGCCTTTAGTGGACATTCGCGGGCAGAAAAACCAGCCGACCTCGTTGCCTACTCGTAGCGCAACGCCTCGACCGGATCGAGGCGCGCCGCGCGCCAGGACGGATAGAGTGTCGCCAACAGCGAAAGCGTGAGCGCCATCACCACCACGGCCGTGGTTTCGCCGGTGTCCATGTCGGCCGGCAGATGCGAGAGAAAATAAAGCTCCGGCGAAAACAATTCGGTGCTGGTGAGCCAGGACAGAAATTGCCGGATGGTTTCGATATTCAGGCAGACCACGACGCCAAGGAGAAAACCGACAATGGTGCCGACCACGCCGATGGCCG
>PLBD01000450.1 GCA_003135315.1 Acidobacteriaceae bacterium
CGCTCCAGCGCGGCGTCCTTCTCGATATACTTGCGATATTCGTTCAGCGTGGTGGCGCCGATGGCACGCAACTCGCCGCGCGCGAGCGCCGGCTTCAGCATGTTCGAGGCGTCGATTGCCCCCTCGGCCGCGCCCGCTCCTACCAGCGTGTGCAGCTCATCGATGAAGAGAATGATCTTTCCCTGCGACTGCTCGATCTCCTTCAGCACAGCTTTCAAGCGGTCTTCGAACTCTCCGCGATACTTAGCACCCGCCAGCATCGCGCCCAGATCGAGCGACACCACGCGTTTATTCTTCAGTTGTTCGGGAACGTCGCCGGAGATGATGCGCTGCGCCAGGCCTTCCACGATGGCAGTCTTGCCCACGCCGGGCTCGCCAATCAGCACTGGATTGTTCTTGGTGCGGCGCGACAGCACCTGCACCACGCGACGCACTTCCTCATCGCGCCCGATGACGGGATCGAGTTTTCCCTGGCGCGCGAGTTCGGTCAGATCTTTGGCATAGCGCTCCAGCGCCTGATATTTCGCCTCCGGATTCTGGTCGGTGACTTTCTGATTGCCGCGCACGGTAGTCAAAGCGCGGAGAATGTTGTCGTAGCCGGCGCCGCCGCGCGCCAGGATCTCCTGAGCCGGGTCGCGCTTCAGCTTGGTCATGCCGAGCAGCAGGTGCTCGGTGGAAACGTACTCGTCCTTGAAATTCGACGCCTCTTTGAAGGCGTTCTCCAGCATCTTGGAAGTAACGTCGGAGAGATGCGCCTGCGTGGCGCCGCTGCCGGAAACTTTCGGCAGCTTCTCGATCTCGCGCATCGCTTCAGCCTGCACCGCGGAGGCATGAAGCCCCACGCGCTCCAGCAGCGGTGCGACGATGCCTTCGGTGTCTTCGACCAGCGCGGCCAGAATGTGCACTGGCTGCACTTCAGGATTGCCATGCTCGCTGGCGAGATCGTTCGCCCGCTGCATTGCCTCCTGCGCCTTGACAGTTAATTTGTCCCAACGGATTGCCATGTAAACTCCAGTGGTCAGTAACCAGCGTCAGCAGTCATCATTGCAAAGAAGCGATTAGGCCGTTCAAGATTTCCGACCTCGTTCGGTCAGGATAATCATACTGGCAACTGGAGGCTGGCTACCGGCAACTATTTCTTAACTGCTCTCGCCCCCCGGAGAGTTCCCTTTGGTAAACAAAAGGGAGGCAAGATTTGCACCCGCCTCCCTCGAACTCCCCAGTTCGTCTCCCTCCAGGAAATTTCTCCCGAGGGGCGAAACCTGCCTCAGGCCGCGTGGCCCTGGCTCTGAGGTTCAACTTTCTTGCCTTCGATCGACTTCTGGCCAATGTTGACCTTGATCTGCTTCGGCTTGGCCTCGGCCCGCTTTGCCAGGCGGATCTTCAGCACGCCGTGATCGTAGTCGGCCTTGATGTCGTCGGTGCTGACGGTGTTCGGCAGCGTGAAGGAGCGAGTAAAGCTGCCATAACGGCGCTCCACTCGGTGGAAGTTCTCTTCTTTCTCTTCCTTTTCGAGCTTGCGCTCGCCGCTCACGCTCAGGACGTTGTTCTCGACCTTGATGTCGAGGTCCTTCTCGTCGATGCCGGGCACTTCCAGCTTCAACTGGATGCCGTGCTCGTCCTCGTAGATATCGACCGCGGGCACGAACGCCCCGGCGGTCAGCGATTCCTCGCGGCCACCGCCGTATTGTTCCTCGAACAGCCGGCTCATCCGGTTCTGCAGTGAACTCAACTCACGGTAAGGATCCCAACGAGTCAAGATTGTCATGGTCCAAATCCTCCAAACGTTTAATCGATAACTTAATGTGCGATCTGTACTTTGGGTCTGTACTATCGTCGCTAACAGAACAGATGCATTTGTTAGCGCTAAAGAATCATAAAATGTGAGCGTATAAATGTCAATTTATGTAAAGGCGGTCTTCTTGTATTGGAAAAATTAAACTCAAGTTGTTATTTTTCAATATTTTGAATGGAATCCGCGGGTAACTTGTAAAGGATGGTTTGATGCCGGGTCATGCCGACCGCGAGGATTCAAGGGTTAGAAGCGGGGTCGATGATTGCCTGCCCTGTGGCACCCCTCGGGCTGGGAAAGTCGGTTTCAGGTGGTGCGGCGCTTCGGTGCCGCGTTCGCCGATCAGGAAAGAGTCGCCCTTCAGGTCCCGCACGGACTACGGCGCGCCAAGTTGCCGAGTTGCCAACTACTCACCTGGAACTAATAAGGCCCTGGTCACGTACCTACCCACCGATACAGTCGCACCGGCAGGTGTTTATGACAGCTTTGATCGTTGCCATCGTTCTCGGCATCGGGAATCCGGTGCACCCAGCCTGGCCTGTCTACCTGAAGGCGGCTCTCGGGCTCCACATCGCCAGCGGCATTGTCGCCTTCGTTTGCGCTCCGGTCGCGCTTCTGACGACGAAGGGCGGAAAGACCCATCGCAAATGGGGGAAGGTTTATTTCTGGGCCATGGCCGTGGTGGCCGCGAGCGCCCTGTTCCTATCCATCCTGCTGCCGATTCTGTTCCTGGCGCTGGTGGCAGTGTTCAGTTTTTATGCCGCCTACGCGGGCTATCGTGTCCTGTCTCTGAAGGACCTGGCGAGGGGCGGACGTGCCCGTGTGATCGATTGGGCCGCCGCTCTCATCACGTTCATGACAAGCGCTTCGCTGGCCGCAATCGGTGCCATCCGCCCGCACATGTTAACCGGCCTCCCGCGCCTGGTGCCCATCGTACTGGGCTGCATCGGCATGCTCCTGGGCGGCCGGTCAATACTGCTGTTCGTCCATCCGCCCTCCGACAAGCAATTCTGGTGGTTTGAGCACATGAGCGGCATGATCGCCAGCTATATTGCTGCAGTCGCCGCCTTCTCCGTTGTTAATCTCGGGCCTCACTTCGGCAATGCCTGGTGGGTGTGGCTGTGGCCAGCGATGGTCGGAGTGCCCGGCATCCGCGTTTGGAAGAGCTATTACCGGAAGAAGTTCTCAGCCAGACAGAAAGCTCCCGCTGTCGCGGGCACCGCTGGCTTCAAGTCAGCACTTCGCTGATCACGCACTTCAGATACGCCGTTTCCGGCACATTCAGCAGGACGGGATGGTCTTGTGCGGCGCCGCGCTTTTCAAGGACGCGGACTACTCGTCCTGCGTCGGCTGCGGCCGAGCCCAGCATCTCCAGAAACTCCGCTTCGCTCACACGGAACGAGCAGGAGCACGTGACCAGTATGCCTCTGGGACGAAGCATCTTCAGCGCACGCAGGTTGAGTTCTTTGTAGCCGCGCAGCGCAGTCGGCACGGCGCGCTTGGTTTTGGCAAACGCCGGAGGGTCGAGAACGATCGTTTCGTACTGCCGGCCGGCGGTGGCGTAGTCCTTCAGCAGGTCGAAGGCGTTGGCCTCGATCCACTCGATCTCGCCGGCACGATGCTGGTCGCGATTGAGCTGCTCGTTCTGCTCGGCAACCTCCAGCGCCGGCCGTGAGGAATCGACCGCGGCAACGCTCTCGCACACGCGAGCCAGATGCAGCGCAAATCCGCCTTGATACGTGAAGACGTCCAGCGCTTCGCCGTGCGCATAGCGCGCTGCGGCCGCATAGTTCTCGCGCTGATCAAGAAATGCCCCGGTCTTCTGGCCGCTTAGTCCGTCGAAGTGAAACCGCACCCCGTTCACCGTGAAGATGGTGCTCGACCGCTCGCCCCGCAGCAGTTGTGAATCGCGGGCCGGCAACTCCTCCAGTTTGCGAATGTGCGGATCCACGCGTTCCAGCACGCTGGCATCGGGAAAATGCTCGGCCAACGAGGCGAGCACGACCCGTCGCAGATCGTCGCGATCGAAGGCCTGCGTCAGCGCCTGCATTGCCAGGACATCGTTGTACTTGTCGACGATCAGGCCGGGCAGCAGGTCAGCCTCGCTAAAGATGCCACGGTAGGAGTCGGTATCGTGTACGCTGCGCTGGCGAAACCCGATGGCGCCGGCGATTCGACTACGCAGCAGGTCCGGCAGGGCTTCTTCCGCGATCTCTTCGCCGCTGACCAGACGGATGGCGATCTGCGACGCGCTGCTGTAGAGCGCCGACCCCAGTCGTTTGCCGCGCTCATCACGGACTTGCACAAGCGCCCCGGCGGGAGCGTCCACAGAAGGCGCGAGATCGGAGCGGTAAACCCATACGTGTCCACCGCGCAGCCGGGCAGCACCGCGCTGGTTCACGGTTATAACGGGAATTGAGCCGGTCACAGCATCCTCTCTGGAATCAAAGACTTATCTTACCGGAAGCAAGGTGCAGAGATCTTCGGCACGAGCCTACTTTACATAAAGTAAAATATACTTGACATTTAGTTGATTATTTCTTACATTATGTCCGTCGAACATTACTCGACAGGAGGAAACGGAAATGGATCTGTCCTATCAGGAAAAAAGCATACTGGGGTCCCTACTCACGATGGTCATCGTCTACGGATACTACTTTGCCAACGCGCTGCGCCACGCCGGTGATCCCGAATTCGCCAACGGTGGACTCGGCCGTCTCATTCTCGCCGTGGTCGCCATTGTGGTGATCCAAATCGTATATCAAATCGTTCTCGCCCTGGAATCCCAACCTGAACCCAAGGACGAACGCGACGTTCTGATCGAATGCAAAGCCTATCGTAACGGCTATTTTGCACTGGCCACCGGCGCTTTCCTGGTCATCGGCGGCGTCATCATGGCCGTCCTGGCACGCGATGCCGCTCCCACGCGGATCATTGCTACGCCGTTCCTCATCGTCAACCTGGTGCTCCTGTTTATGGTATTGGCTGAATTGGTGAAGCTCCTCACCCAGCTGTTCTATTACCGGCGAGGCCTGCGATGAGCAAGGGACGGATCACGAACAACGTTCGGAAGCTGCGCTTCCACCATTCGGAGATGACGCAGCAGGAATTGGCGGAAAAGGTAGGCGTCACCCGGCAGACCGTGATCGCGATTGAGGGCGACAAATATTCGCCTTCGCTGGAGGTCGCCTTTCGCATCGCCCACGCCTTCGGAGTGCCGCTGGAGGAGGTGTTCCACTACGAATCGAGCGATTTGTAGAGCGTTCAGCTATCAGCTTTCAGTTTTCAGCTGTCAGGCATCAGCTTCCAGCTGAAGCCATCGGCCCTTCTGACGTCCTGCCTTGAAGGGGCGCGGCTTCAGCCGCGCCGCCAGCGGACTTCTCCGGATATGTGATCTTAGATCTGACTGCTGACTGCTGACTGC
>PLBD01000147.1 GCA_003135315.1 Acidobacteriaceae bacterium
GCCCCTTCAGGGGCGGCACAATCCTCCTACACAACCTACGCCAATCCCTCCATCGGAATGATCTCCGGCTGGTTTGCATTGAGCAAGACCTTCGGCTCCTGGAATGTGGGATGCGAGTCGTCCTCGGCCAGCGAAACATACCCTCCCAGTCGCGCTAAATACAGCAGATCGGCTCCCGCAAAGTACGTGAGCGCGACGACCGCCATCAGCAGCATGGTCCATCGGCCGCCGATGTGCCCGATCCAGCTCAGCGGCGACAGGAACGCCAGCCACATCGTCCCGGCCCACACCAGCCGCAGGGCTAGGAATCCTACTCCCAACAGCGATAATCGTCCGGCTTGTCGTGCGGCAAAATCGACGGCCTGCTCCAGTGCTTCCATGGCATCCGCGCCGTTGCGAATACAAAACAGCGGCGCAACCCCGAAGAACCAATTCAAGACGACGGCAAGAACCGGCACGCCCAGTCCGCCCGAAAGAGCTAGAACCGCGCGCATGGGATGCCCGTTCTGCGCCACCACCGCGCCATACAGGAACAAGCCGAGACCCACTGCAGCTGCGATCATCGTCCACATGACCCGCAGCAACTGCAAAAGGAAGATTGGAACAAACTTCCACTCCATGAACTGCGGCTCTTCATGCGTGCTGAACATCGCCACCAGGCGACGCAATGTCGCGGCGCGTCCCGCCGTCGCTGCTAGCGACCACAGCACCATCACACCCAGCAGGAGCGCGGTCTGCTCCAACACAAAGCGCGAAAGACTCCCGCGAAAGATGTGCCGCAGCGCGTTTTCCAGCAACTGGGGCTGCAGCGTGCGAAGCAACAACGCGTCCACGGGAGCGACCTTCAGGCTGTCAAGAAAAAGCGCAATCGCGATGATGCCCAGTCCCCANNGTTGGAATCCTGCGACATCGATCAAACACTCCCCGTCAGCGCGGCCGCCAATTCCTCCGGGCTGTCCACCAGCACGTCGGGAACGACTTCGGCCAGCGAGCGCGGCGCAAACCCATAGGTCACGCCCACACTCCACAGCCCGGCATTCCGCGCGGTCAGGACATCGACTTGCGAATCGCCCACCATCACCGTTTCTTCCGGAGCAACCCCTGCTTCCGTCATCAGGATGTTGGCTCCTAATGGATCGGGTTTCTTCGTCTCAAAGCTGTTGCCGCCGTACACCTGAAAGAAATTGCCGGCCAGACCGAGTCCCGCCAGAATGTCGCGCGATACCCGGACCGGTTTGTTGGTCAGTACGGCCAGTTTGCGCGATAGCCCATCCGATTGGCCGATCTGCTCCAGCGCGCTTTGCATACCCGCGTACGGCCTCGTGCTGTCGAGTTTATGCTCGCGGTAGTGAAGCAAAAAGTAGTTCAGTGCCTCCTGTAGAAAATCGCGATCGGAGGGATCGCCCAGCGCCCGGCGAATCAGCATGGGAGCACCATCGCCGATGTAGGTGCCGATGACCTCCATAGGCAGCTCCTTGCGACCATACCTAACCAGCATGGCATTCACCGATGCCGCCAGGTCGCGCTCTGAATCGATCAGCGTTCCATCCAGATCGAACAGGACGAGCTTGATTCTTTCCAGAGGAATCGGACGAGAAATCTGTATCATTGCTTTCCAGTATAGCGAGCCTCCCAGTGGAGCCCTAAAGCTGGAACTGTGGGGCAGTGTCCGCCCGGAATGCGAGCCTCCACGACCGAGCGTTTACAATAGGAATACGTTTCTTGGGCCGCAGGTTTGGGCTTAGTATTTCACTCCTGAGGTAATGGATGGCCACCACCAAAGCAAACCCTAAGACTGCCGTCATGCCCGCCGAAAAATACGAGGGGCTAACTTCTCAGCAGTTGATCAGCATCTACCGGCTGATGTATCTGTCGCGCAAGCTCGACGATCGCGAGATCCTGCTGAAGCGCCAACAGAAGATATTCTTCCAGATTTCCGGCGCCGGACACGAAGCGCTGCTGGTGGCCGCCGGGATGGTTCTGCGGCCCAGTTACGACTGGTTCTATCCCTACTATCGTGACCGCGCGCTTTGCCTCACGGTGGGCATGACGCCTTATGAACAGTTGCTGGAAGCCGTCGGCGCTGCCGACGATCCCAACTCCGGCGGCCGCCAGATGCCTTCGCACTGGGGACACAAAAAGCTCAACATCGTGACTCAATCGTCGCCCACGGGTACACAGTTCCTGCAGGCAGTGGGCTGCGCCGAGGCCGGTCGCTATTTCGGCCGCCATCCGGAAGCGGCCGCGAAGGCCGCCGGCGACTATCGCCAGTTCAAGGATGTAGCTTTCCACGGCGACGAAGTAGTTTATGTCTCCTGCGGCGACGGCACCACCAGCGAAGGCGAGTTCTGGGAGTCGCTCAACTCGGCCTCCAACCTGAAGCTGCCGGTCCTGTTCCTCATCGAGGACAACGAATACGCCATCTCCGTCCCGGTTGAAGTCGGGACGGCCGGCGGCAACATCAGCAAGCTGGTTCGAGGCTTCCCCAATTTTCATTTTGCCGAGATCGACGGCACCGATCCACTGGCCAGCTATGCGGCGCTCAAGACCGCAGTCGAGTACATCCGTGCCGGCAACGGACCAGCGTTCGTCCATGGACATGTAATCCGGCCCTATTCGCATTCGCTTTCGGATGACGAAAAGCTCTATCGTCCGGAGTCGGAGCGCAACGCGGAAGTCGAGCGCGATCCCATCACGCGTTTCCAGCTGTTCCTGGTGCGCGAGGGCATTCTCGACGAAAAGGGCATTGACGAACTGGAGAAGGATGTAGAGGCGGAAGTCCAGGAAGCCAGCGACCGCGCGGTGGAAGCGGCTCTACCCGAGCCTGGGTCGTACAAGCAGTTCGTGTATTCGCCAGAACTTGATCCCACATCGTCAAAGTTCCAGACAGAAGCGGTGCATCCCACTCCGTCAGACAAGGGCGCTTCAAGCCCCGAGCGGACAATGGCCGATCTGATCAATGCCTGCTTGAAAGATGAGATGAAGCGCGATCCTCGCATCGTCATGTTCGGCGAAGATGTGGCCGACTGCAGCCGCGAGGAATATCTAAAAGACAAGCAGGTTAAAGGCAAGGGCGGCGTCTTCAAGCTGACGGCCGGGTTGCAATCAGAGTTTGGTTCCGACCGCGTCTTCAATTCCCCGCTGGCGGAGGCCAACATTGTGGGACGTGCGGTTGGCATGGCCACGCGCGGACTCAAGCCGGTCGTCGAGATTCAGTTCTTCGACTATATCTGGCCTGCCATGCAGCAGCTTCGCAACGAACTGCCGCTCATTCGCTGGCGCTCGAATAACAACTTCTCATCGCCTGCGGTGGTGCGGGTCGCCATCGGGGGCTATCTCACCGGCGGCTCCATTTACCACTCGCAGTGCGGCGAGAGCATCTTCACGCACACGCCCGGCATGATGGTGGTTTTTCCATCGAACGCGCTCGACGCCAACGGATTGCTGCGGACCGCAATTCGCTGCGACGATCCGGTGCTGTTCCTGGAGCACAAGCGACTCTATCGCGAAACTTTTGGCCGCTCGCCTTACCCCGGGCCGGATTACATGGTCCCCTTTGGCAAGGCGAAGATCGTGCGACCGGGTCACGACCTGACAGTTGTGACCTACGGGGCCGTCGTACCGCGTGCTCTGCAAGCCGCGCAGCGCATGGAGCGCGAGAACGGCGTAAGTGTTGAGCTGATCGACCTGCGCACGCTCAGCCCGTACGATTGGGAGGCGATTGCGGCGTCGGTGGCCAAGACGAATCGCGTGCTGGTAGCGCATGAGGACATGCTGAGTTGGGGTTACGGCGCCGAGATCGCGGCCCGCATTGCCGACGAACTGTTCGACGAGTTGGACGCGCCCGTAAAGCGCGTGGCGGCGAAAGACACATTCGTCGCCTATCAGCCGATTCTGGAGGATGAAATCCTGCCGCAGGCTGAAGATTTGTATCAGGCGATGGCGGAACTGGCCAGATACTAAGATTCCCGCCGTGGAATCGAGGCGCCTGGGGTTGCATCAGGGCGCGGCCGGTTTTGCCGTGCCCTGATACCAAGCTCTAGCGCCGGATTCGCTGTGGAAGGTGCGCTTAGTTCTCCCGTGCCGCAGCCTCCAACGCCTCCTGACAGATTTCCTGTGCCGGCTCGATGCGGTAGTTGATGGCGACTCCTCGCCTCGCCATTTCGTCCAGGAAAAGCTCGGCTGGCACATCGATCTCCTGGTGAACTCCACCGCGCTTCGTGATCTGTCCTGCGATCAGCATCTGCACCACGATCGAGGCCGGCCACGCCGTGGTCCGCATCATCGAGGTCAAACCCGTCACCGGATCGGTATAGTCAATCATGCTGAACGAGGCGATGACGTCCCGGTTATAAGCCTCGACCCGAAGCAGCGTGACCTCAGGCTCATCGCTCTTGAATTTTTCTTCGAACAGGCAAGCGGTGGCTTGCCGCGGAGCGACCATGGCGCCCGCGATCCGGCGCTTCTCGCTGGAGAACATGCCCAGGTCATACAGCGTGCGCAGCATGGCGGCGTGACCGGGATAGCGCAAAGTCTTCTCGAAACATTCGCCCACCTGGCCGAGGAAAGTCTCAGGCAGAGTGGATGTTCCGCCGGAGGTGTGGAACGCCTCAAGCTCGGGAAAGCCTTCCATGTGGAACGGCTCGACTTCCGTCAGCGGCTCCACGGTGATCATCTTTCCGTCGCGCAGGATCCTGACCGGCTCGCTGTACTCGTTGATGAGTCCTTCGACGGAAAAGACAAGCTGGTAGTTAAAGGGCGGCCGCGGCGTCTGCGGAAGCCCGCCGACATAGATCTTCAGCGCGTCTGCCTGGCCGCCGATACGCCGCAGCAGTTCCCCACCAAGGATGGACGCCATCCCGGGGGAGAGTCCGCAGTCGGGCGCCAACGAAATTCCGGCCACCTGCGCCTGTAGTTCGCGCTTGAATTGCTGTTGGACGGTGGCGTTGTTGCCCCCAAGGTCGACGAAATGGCATCCGGCGCGAATTGCGGCCTTGGTCAGCCCGAGATTGAGGAAATACGGGACGGCCGAGAGTACGCCGTCGTGACCTCGCATGGCGTCCAGCGCCGCGCCAGTGTCGGCGGCATCCAGCAGCACGCCGGTGACTTTATGGCTGCCCGTCAGCTTCTCGATTCGTTCGACCGCCTCGTTCAGCCGCTGCTCATCATTGTCAGCGAGAGTGACCGCTTCCACTTGCTGGGCACAGGCCATGTCGAATGCGGCAGCCCAGCCCATCATTCCTGCTCCAATAACAAGAATCCTCATGAGTGACCTTCCCGGTAAGAAGACTATGAATGCTTATGAAAACAATTAGTTCCGCGGGATTCCGAAACTTTGGCCAACTGGACAGGATAAACCTGCGAATAGGTTTAATAAAGTGACACCGGTCGCAGTTTGTTTCGTAGAACTGGCGCCCTCCTCCCGGCGGAGCACCGAGCTCATGGGCCGCGGTTCAGTGTTCCTCCCGTCGTATAATAGAGAGATGCCTACTCGATGAAATCCTCTTCTGTGAGGGCTCGCGACGATTTCGCGAAGGCCTCGAGGCGGGCAAAATTGTTATGGAATTCAGGCTCGTTAGTTCTTACAAACCGCAGGGCGATCAGGCGACCGCCATTCCTTCGCTGACTCGTGGCGTCTTTGACGGCGACAAGCACCAGGTGCTGCTGGGCGTTACGGGCTCGGGCAAGACGTTCTCGATGGCCAAGGTCATCGCGGAGGTGAACCGCCCGGCGCTGATTCTGGCGCACAACAAGACACTTGCGGCCCAGCTCTATCACGAGTTCAAGTCCTTTTTCCCTCATAATGCCGTCGAGTATTTCGTCTCGTACTACGACTATTACCAGCCAGAGGCCTATATCCCGGCCGGTGACGTTTACATCGAGAAGGAGGCGACGGTCAATGATGAACTCGACAAGCTGCGTCTCTCGGCCACCAAGTCGCTGTTCGAGCGTCGCGACTGCATCATCGTCGCTTCGGTGAGCTGCATCTACGGACTCGGCTCGCCGGAAGCCTATTACGGCATGTTGCTGTTCCTGGAAAAGGGACAGAAGATCAAACGCGAAGAGATCGTTCGCAAGCTGGTTGAAATTCTCTACGAGCGCACTGACGGCGAGTTCCGCCGCGGAACATTTCGCGTACGCGGCGACATCATCGAGGTCTTTCCCACCTACGACGACACAGCCTACCGCATCGAGCTGTGGGGCGACGAAGTCGAGTCGCTGGCGCAAATTGATCCGCTGTTCGGAACCGTGAAGCAGAAGCACGCGCGCCTGCCTATCTATCCTAAAACGCACTACGTGATGAAGCCGGAACGAAAGAATGCCGCCGTCAGTTCAATTCTGGAGGAGCTGGCGTGGTGGGAGACCGAACTGGAGAAGCAGGGGCGAATCGTCGAGGCGCAGCGAGTACATCAGCGCACACGTTTCGACCTCGAAATGATCAAGGAAATGGGCTACTGTCACGGCATCGAGAACTATTCGCGGCACTTCACCGGCCGCCTGCCGGGCGAGCCTCCGCCCACGCTGCTGGATTACGTTCCGCGCGACTACCTGCTGTTCATCGATGAATCGCACCAGACGATTCCGCAGCTGCACGGAATGTGGCACGGAGACCGTTCGCGCAAACAGAACCTGATTGAGTACGGCTTCCGTCTGCCTAGCGCGCTGGATAATCGCCCGCTCACCTTTGAAGAGTTCGAGCACCGCGTCAACCAGGTGATTTACGTCTCTGCAACGCCCGGCCCTTATGAGCTGACGAAATCGGCCGGCGTGGTCGTAGAGCAGATCATTCGGCCCACCGGCCTAATCGACCCTGAAGTAGAAGTGCGCCCGGTCAAAGGCCAGATCGACGATCTGCTGCACGAAATCCGCAGCCGCGCCGAGAGGAATGAGCGCGTGCTGGTCACAACGTTGACCAAGCGCATGTCCGAAGACTTGGCCGAATACTACAGCGAGGTCGGCGTGCGCTGCCGCTACATGCATTCGGAGATCGAGACGCTGGAGCGCATCAAAATCCTGCGCGATTTGCGCAAAGGCGAGTTCGATGTGCTGATTGGCATCAACCTGCTGCGGGAAGGGCTTGACCTGCCGGAGGTCTCGCTGGTGGCGATTCTCGACGCAGACAAGGAAGGTTTTCTGCGGTCGGCAGGATCCCTGATTCAGACCATGGGCCGATGCGCCCGCAACGTGAATGGCCGCGCCATCCTCTACGCCGACAACATGACCGACTCGATGAAGAAGGCGATCGACGAAACCTACCGCCGTCGCGCCATCCAGAGTGCCTACAACGAGGAACATGGCATCACGCCGGAAAGCATCGTACGGCCGCTCGATATGACGCTGGTCGCCATGGCGAATGCCGACTACACCGACCTCACCAACGAAGCCGAGGGCATGCCGGAATTTCGTTCACAGGAGGAGTTGGATACTTACATCGCCAAGCTTGAGAGCGACATGCGGGAGGCTGCCAAGCGTTTCGAATTCGAGCAGGCCGCGAAGTTGCGCGACACCATTCGTGAGCTGCGCACCAAGGAATTCATGTTTACGTAGGACGGACTGGAGCTGACCCTATCTACCTTCGGTACCCGTCACCTCGTCACAATCATCACCGGCTGTTGCAACGCGCAGGGTGGGGGGGAGGTGCAACCCGAAACCTGCTGAGGAGCCGGCATGTTTAGCGTGATGGTGTTGTCGACGGTCTGGATGATTGTGGTCTCTGAAGTACCATTGTCCGCAACGTATATCTTGCTGGAGCTTGGCTCAGAGGCGATCCACACTGGGTTGGCACCCGTGGGCAGAGCTACCGTAGTCAGCGGGCTGAAGCTGTTCGCACTGACAACGGTAACATCGTCGGATCCGGAATTGGCTACATAGAACAAGCTCCCGTTCGGCAAAGCGGCCACGCCAATCGGCGTAGTCCCCACCTTAACCGTCGCCAGCAACGGAATGGCCGGCGAACCAGAGGGGTTTACGTTGGTTGTGTCAAAGACGCTGACGGTGTTATCGCCGGTGTTGGCCACATAGAGGCGATTAAGGTTGGGGTCGATCATGGAGAATGTCGGCTGCACTCCCAACGAGACCGAGCCAGCGACGGTGGTGGAACCGGCCGAGATGATGTCGAGCGTGCCCGGGCCGCTCCCATCCCCTTGAGTCACGACGAAAATCCAGTTGCCATCGAGGCTGGCGGTAGCTGAGACCGGGTTTTGCCCCAAGCCACCGTGCTGGGGAGTGATCGCGCCCGTTATTTCCGGGCCAGACGGATTAAAGACAAAGACGCTGCCGCCGTTATTCTGGGACAAAATGTAGATGAAGAAGTCGGCCGGAGACTGCGCCAGCGCAAGCGGGTTTGTTCCATATACCACGGTTCCATCTAAAGTGAATACAAGGCAGGTGGTGTTCGAGACCGCAAGTGTCGAAGTGCTGATCGTGCTGATCGAGCCGCTGTTAGGACATGCCGAATTGGCGCCCGAGTTGACGACGTACATGGCGGTATTCTGGGCTGAGCTGAGCGCTACCGGATGCGATCCCGGCAACAAACTGATGGTAGTAACCGCGCCGGCCAACGTCGGCAAATACTCGCTGACCGTGTCGTCGCCGTTGTTGGCCACGTACAAGGCAAGGGAATTGAAAGGAAACGCTGCCGCAATGGAACCGACGCCCATGGAATTGACCGCCAGATTGCTGTCGCCCGAGACGTCGATTTCTGTTGTGCTTCCTTGACCGCCTGAGGGGTTGGAGTTCACCACCCAGGCGTAATGGGAATCTTGCGGCTGCCCACCCGGGCTCACAATGGGGTTTGCCACCGGGCGATATTGATTTCCGCAGGCCGGCAGGAAAAGCAGCAGGAAAGCAGTCAGTGCCAATAAGGCGGTTTCGCGCAAGAACTTCATCCACACTCCCAAGGTGGTTTGCCAAGCCGCAACAGAATGCCAAGCGGAACCTACATTGTACAAGGTGCCTCCCTGTTGGCAAGGCGCTGCCCCGCACCCGGTTCTTGAAACCCGCGCTAACGCAATTCGTTGTGCGGAGAAGTTGAACACTTCGCTTGTATCCGAAACAAATACTCTCCGGCAAGGACCCAGAACGGTCCAGCCCCATCCTTGGCGGAACGGGGCTGGCAAATGGCAGGCGGGCAGAAATCGTATTCGCCAGCCTATTACATTGTCACGTTGAGTAAGATCCGTGTACCGCTATCGAGTTTTACTTCTTTGCCGCTGGAAGTGAACACGCCGTCGGGTCCGAGCTGCAAATTCTTGATACCCAATACTCCTACTGACTGATCATTCAGGAGCTTCACCGGAGGCCTGGACGTATCAGGGTTCGGAGGGTTCGCGCCGGCTGCCTTCAGAGTGTTGCCATAGTCAACGCCGCCGCCAGCGCTACCCACGTCGGCATTTGGATTTGGGGCCGCGGCCTGGACGACGCCGTTGATCGGCGTGTCTTCTCCGCCCGACCGGGCAATCTTATCGAAGACGATTCCCAGGGTTGAGTCCGATCCGCCCTTGGAGCGGGCCGTGGCCGCCGTGACGTGGCCGACAACCATAGTGCCGCGATTAACGGGCGTGCCGTTGGGCAGGGTAATTCCGCCCGTAAGCTTGGCTTCAACCGCGTCCCCTTCTTTAAGCTTCTTTGAGTCGAGAGCCTTGGTCAGCTCCACGGTAAAGGTGCCGTGCGTCTTGCCAGCAGTGGCCACACTCTTCCCCGCCGAGGACTGCATAGCAGTTTGGGCTGCATGAGCGGCAGGAATCAAACTTATCCCGGCGGCGAGTGACACTGTGAGCGCGGCGAAGAGCGTACACACTAACCATCGTTTCATAAAGCCCTCACTGTTGAACGAACCGTTGAAAACCCATTGCGAAATGGCTGCTCGCGTCGGTGGGAGCGATACGATGCGAATTCGCGCTTATACGTTGAACGAGGAGCCGCAACCGCAGGTGCTCTTTACATTCGGATTGTCGAACTTGAAGCCGGCGGCTTCCAGGGTCTCGATGTAATCGACGCTGACGCCCTTCAGGTACATGAGTGATGTCGCATCGACAAAGACCTTCAGGCCGTCGAAGTCGAACGTCTTATCCATCATTCCGGCTCCATTCTCGAACGACATCGAGTACGAGAACCCTGAGCAGCCTCCTCCGGCCACACCGACCCGCAGACCCGCAGGCACCGGATTCTGTTGCGCCATGATTTCTTTCACTTTGGCAATCGCTGCGCCCGTGAGGTTGATGGGTTTCACATCCGTGGTTGGGGTGACGGTGGTGGTCGGTGTAGTTGTCGTGGTTGCCATGCCTCTCTCCTCCAAATGCTAGCGGGATTATAACAAAACCGGCCGCGCCCAAGGGCCAGACCGGTTGCCTCGCTGTGTTTGTTTAGATGCCACCCAAGTATGCCAGGTCGCAGGTCCCGTCACCCGGGCGTTGGAAAGCGGCCTGCTCCCAACCCGATGCAGCCCGGCCCCATTTCAGGTATCTCTGCATCGTAAAATTATTGCCCCGTCCCACATCGGCGAGGCTATAATGGGGTCGCGTGAGGCCCCAGCCTGGTGGGTACCACGGAATCGATCAGGTGCGGGACCGGTTCATTTCGGAACCGAGGTGGCTAATGTCGACTCTGACGATGTTGCTGATTGTCTGGGGAGTCCTGACAGTCGTACTGGTTCTCTTGCTCATCTACCGCAGCACGCTCAGCATGCATCAGGACGAGCAGCTGTTCCTTGACGACTCCAGTAAGAATCTCCGCGAAGAACAAGAGCAGGTTCAGGCCCGGATGAAAAAAGTAACCCCCTGGGTGCGCGTCTTGGGTGCGGCCTCTGGAGTGCTTATCATCGTCATTGCGGGGATCGCCGTATGGCAACGGATTAATCAGGGATATTAAGCGCACTGGAAATGACGGTGAGGCGCGCAGCCAGGCTGCGCGCTTTGCTTTAGGCGCCGAGGCGCAGAGTGGTCTGCCCCCGCCTCGGGTTGCGTTCGCCGACCCACTCCTTCGTCTGATAAAATCGGCCTACTGTTGGTGAGGTTGGCAACGCAAGCGTTTACCCTCCCTGCTCCGTGGTCTTTCGTCGATCTTCATGGGTTTTGAGTTGCGTGAAGCCAACAGGCACGCGCAAATAGCACTATTTGACTCGACATCTGGGCTCGTCCCCAGACGTACTGGCGGTGGTTGAGTGAAATCCGAGAAAGAAGAAACGGACCCGCATCTTGTGCATCTTTACTACGGAGCGAAACTCAAAAGGGCGCACAGACTCCTGTGATGCCCGAGAAAGCTCTAGGCGCTGCACTCTATGCGATGGCGTTCTTAACTTAGCGAGGTAATAGTGGCGACAGTAGAAATCCAGAATCGAATACTCGAATTCCCGGCGAGCCCGGAAATTGATTCCGAGGAAGAAGTTGCCGAATGGATTGAGGCGTTCGACCAACTGGTTGAAGCCGAAGGAAGCCAACGCGGACGCGAGCTCCTTTCAGCCTTAGTCGACCGTGCGCGGGAGTCGGGCGTCAACGTGCCGGTCCAGTTAAACACGCCGTACGTCAATACCATCCCAGTCGAAGACGAAGTTCCGTATCCCGGCGATCGCCTGCTGGAACGCCGTATCAAGAGCCTGATCCGTTGGAA
>PLBD01000002.1 GCA_003135315.1 Acidobacteriaceae bacterium
GCAGCCGGTTCTCGGTGTCGTAGCCGTAGGTTTAGGTGCCGTCCGTCTTGAGGTTGGCGGTGCCGTCTCCGACCCCGCCAAAACCTGTCAAGACACCACTTACGCTGCTCGTATAACAGCGTATAGTCTGTCGTCAACAGAGCGGCTAGGAGGCGGGGTCTACGATGAGCGTGTCACTCAACAACGTCGGTTGGCGCGCAATGTCCTTTTCCGAACGCCTGGTTGCGTTGCGTAAGCAGCGAGGACTCAGTCAACGAGCCCTCGCCGAGTCTGTAGGGGTGCACCTCACCCAAGTGCAGCGCTACGAAGCCGGTAGCGGCCAACCGACCCTCGATGTCGTTCGACGCCTGGCGATTGCCCTCTCGGTCAGTGCCGATATGTTGGTGTTCGATCCGCAGGAACGCGGGCCTCAGGACGACGACCTCAAGCTGATTTTCGAGGCGGTCGAGCAGTTCACCGCCGATGAGAAGGCCACGGCCAAGACCGTGCTTCAGGGACTCGTACTCCAACACCAGGCCCGTCGATGGGCAAAGGCATCATGAGGAGGGAAGATAGGGCCGGACCTGCGCTGTGCCTTTAACTTGAGGCGCTTAAGGTACACTCAAGAAGGAAAAGACTCCCGCCCGCATCGTACTGGAACCAATAATCCCCAGAATGAGGCCGGCGCGTCAAATTATAGCAAAAACTTATGTTGGATAACCGCCGCCCCGAATGTATCCTTCACTATACTTAATGGGTCTATCTATGAAATTGCCTTCAATGCCACCCTCGCTGATGATGGCAACTGATCTACCTTTAGTATCTTCAATAGCGATAGAAAATTTGTCATTATGCTGAACTAGCAATACATCAGCAGCCACTTGTGCTGCACGAATTGCTTCGTCATCGTCACGGCCTTCGGTGCTGATGATGAATTTTTCACCATCAGCACGGTCCATGATTTGAACGGTCAATCTGTATTTAGGCATCTTTGCCTTCTATGTTATTTTTGAAAAGGCACGAACGTACCTGAAGGATACATCGTGACCACATTGCCCTTTTGGTCAAGGATCATGGTTACGACATTCGTCGGAGGCCCGTTCCGAGACGTAGTCCCCACCATATCGGGAACGATCGTGCCCGTCGTTTGATCCTTCAAAAATACGGCACCTCCCATTGCTACGAGCCCATTCCGCGCGGCCCCAACATCGGCCGGGGTAGCTTGCTCATAAATCCGGTTAGCCAAATCCTGAAGGGCCGCCGGTCGCAGATATGATCGAAATGGTACTACAACAGCGACAACAGGTACCTAATTCCTTCTTAATCAGGGACAGATATAAGCAAATCGCGTGCCTTTTGCCCGCAGACTTCTAAGAAAAAAATCTATGTCTGCTGGCTCATAACCTAAAAGTCTACCCGTGACTTGTTCTAAATCTGGCCTGTATCCAGATCCAAGCTCTTCATATAAGCCCTCAATAAACATAAAAGCGTGTATTCGCCACTCTTCCTTCGGCAAGCTATAGTAAACCGTTCTAATATTGATAACCCCCCCTGCGGGCACGGCGACCTGTTTAACCCGTTCAATTTTCAGAAGATTCCCTAAAGCAACCTGCTCATCGAATTGTTCTTCAGGAAACTCAGTCCAATCTGGATCCGGATTTTCGATAACAAATACGCTGAGCGGTTTGGAGCCAGAAAGCATAAGTTCCAACTCACGTCCCTCATGTGGGCCGATTGAGCCATCATCAATTTCAACCATGCTACTCACTCTTTCTGGGGATCAAGAACGTCTGGAATGGGTGCAACTCCCCCGTTGGGGTCTTTTGATTTCCCATAGCACTGATAGCAGTAAGGATAGAAGGCTCCCCCACCTGGTATTATCTTTCCGCAATTCTCACATTTCAGCGGCTCCTTCTTCGTACCAGCAACCAATATGATGTCTCCACCACTCGATTGGGACAGCCCGTCATTCTGACTGGCTGACTGCGACGAGAGAGAAGCTTGCCCGAAGATCGGCGCCGAAGGCGCTTGCTGCGGGATCAATTGATTCGACGAACTTGCCACCTCGGAGGGCGAGTGACCGGTCGGATCGGTGAGGTTGAGTGGATCGCCGCCGACATATGCGTATACGTTTACCGCCGGGTGCCGGACGGTCCTCTTTCTGGCCCTTCGAGGGAGGTGTCGACGAGTTGCCCGGGGTCTTCGGCGGCTGGGTCAACGTCGCAACCTGCGCTTCCAACGCAACGATCCACTGCTCCGCGGGCCGCAAGACTTGCCATCAGCGCCAGGATCAGCGAGGGCTCAACTTGTTGAGGTCGGGTGGCGGGATCACGCCCGCCTTTAGAATCCAGCCGCCCATAACTATGTCAAGAACTATCCGCCAAGCCGGGCCCGAGCCAGCGATCCACCCGGCCGCCTCGCCGTCCGACCCGGGACGCATGGATTCGACCCAAGGTGATCAATCTGACAGCAAACGAAATGCAGCACCGCTAAATCCCCTTAACTCCCATGCGCTCTTAAAATTATCCAGAACAAATAATTCAGTAAGCACTTGTTCGCGGCCAGGTATGCTTGCTCTGAAACATGGCGCAATAAAACCCACCACTTCTTTTATCGTAATGGCTTGAATGAACATGGGGAGAGGTGGTGTACTGGGAATGGTCATCGAAAAGCTCGATTTTTCGTAATCGATAATATCAAAGCTCCTTAGGGGTAGATGAAAGAAGAACTTTTCCTCTTGGTTGGTGTCAAATCGGCACGGCCAGAACTCTTCGGAGTCGCAACCAAACTCGATTGCAAGCGATGCAGCTCTCTCAGAGAAAATCGGTGTTGATACCCAAAAAAGGAGATCCGGAATCACCTGATGCTCTCTTTCTACGGTCGGAGATCCGGCCTTAGCTAGCTGCATTTCGACCGTATTTGCGTTCGCGGCACGAAACACTTTCCTCACGGCAGCCGGCGTGCTTCCACAAAGAGAGGCGGCCTTGGAAAATTCGGTATCAGGCATGACGCTGCCAAGTGGGCTGCTAAGTGGGCCCTCTGCCAAGCTCATCAGCCAAAATTTCATGGGAAGCTTCCTTTCGCCAGGAGCGACGCCTTGATTTGGGCCAGGGCAGCCGATACGCCAGGAGTCCCGGCAGCTTGGTAACCACCTACGACCGCGGCGTTGACTGCGTTGTAGTACGCAGGATTATTTAGCGACTGATGCACCGCTGTGGGCAGAGCAATCAGATTATCAAGGTCATGAATTCCAATCCCCGCGTTGCTGAGTGCCACTTGGGCCGGACCGGCAACTGAAGCACTCTGCGCCACTATGTGATGAACCTGATAATCCCCAGCGTCTCCGGGATCAATCCCCGCGTCTGCCAGTGCCCGCTGCCGGTACGTCGATGAGCCACCGTTTAGACCCTGGTCCTGGCTTTCTAGGATGATCGCGCCAGCGCCTGCCACCGCTGCACCGCCCAGGATAATCTGGCCTGCAGTTATCGACGCCCCTGCCGCGCATCCGGCGGGCCCGGCGGCGGAGGACACCGCGCAGCCCGGGTCACGGGGTGAACCGGGGATCTTCGCCTCTGCGGACGCGCGCAGGCTGGCCTGGCTCTGCGGGGCGCTCCTGATCCTCTCGGACGTCGCTCT
>PLBD01000282.1 GCA_003135315.1 Acidobacteriaceae bacterium
GCCTTGTGACGTACGCCACAGACTGCCGGTACATGCCCCCGCAGAATCAAATGTGGAGGGTACCCGTGTACGAGATCGTGGAAACGCGCCCCTTGGCGCGAGGCATCAAGCTGTTCGTCATCAAGGCTCCCCGCATCGCCAAAAAGCAGAAGCCGGGACAGTTTGTAATCGTACGACTGGACGATTGCGGTGAGCGCATCCCGCTGACCATTGCCGACGCCAACCCCGAGGCCGGCACTGTCACCATCGTCGTGCAAGCCATCGGGAAGACCACCATGCTGCTCAGCATGCTGGAAGCCGGAGACAAGATCCTCGACGTTGTCGGTCCCCTCGGCAAGCCCTCAGAGATTGAGAACTTCGGCACCGCGGTGATTGTAAGCGGCAGCGTCGGCACAGCCATGGCATACCCCACGGCNNCTGGAGGACGAAGTCCGCGTGGTCAGCGACGAGACCCATGTCGTTACCGACGATGGTAGCTACGGTACCAAGGGTCTGGTGACCGACAAGCTGAAAGAAGTTATGGCCGCCGGCAAAGTGGATTACGTGCTGGCTGTCGGCCCGGTACCGATGATGCGCGCGGTTGCCAACATGACCGGCCCGGAGAAGATCAAGACCATCGTCAGCCTGAACTCCATCATGGTGGATGGCACCGGAATGTGCGGCGGTTGCCGCGTTCTGGTCAACAACAGCAGCCAATTCGCCTGCGTGGATGGCCCGGAATTCGACGCCACCCAGGTTAACTTTGAGGTCCTGATGCAGCGCAACAACATGTATCGCGAGCAGGAGAAGATGAGCATCGACCGCTTGCAGGCCGATCCTGCGGGCGAGCTGGACCGCCTTCGCCTGAAAAATCACAAGTATGAATGCGCCGCCGAAGCGGTGGGGGTGACCAATGAGTGATGCGACCCAGACCAAAGTTACCCACAATCCCCTGCCCAACAAAGAGCGCACCAAGCTGCCGCGCCAGCGGGTGCCGGAACAGGACGCCGAAATCCGCGCCCACAACTTCTGCGAAGTGAACCTGGGATTTCCTCCCGATCAGGCGCGCCAGGAGTCGCTGCGCTGCATCGAGTGCCCCAAGCCGGGATGCGTCATGAAGTGCCCGGTATCGGTGGATGTGCGCGCGGTCATCGATCTCATCCTGGCGGAGGACTACCTCGGCGCGGCCGCCAAGGTCCGCGAAGACAACGCGCTTCCTGCCATCACCGGCCGCGTTTGCCCGGTGGAAGATCAATGCGAATCAGGCTGCGTGCTGGGCAAGAAGGGCGAGCCCGTCGGCATCGCCTATCTGGAGCGCTTCGTGGCCGATTGGGAACGTGAGTCGGGGCAATTCGGTTTGCCGAAAACTGCGCCCTCCACCGGCAAGAAAGTTGGCATCATCGGCAGCGGCCCGGCCGGCCTGGCCTGCGCCGGCGACTTGATTCAGATGGGACATAAAGTCCATGTCTTCGAGGCGCTACACGAACTCGGCGGCGTGCTGGTATATGGCATTCCGGAATTCCGCCTGCCGAAAGAAATCGTACGCCACGAAATCGATGTACTTCGCCGTCGCGGAGTGGAGTTCGAGACCAACGTTGTCGTAGGCAAGACGGTCACTGTCGATGAGTTGACGAACGACGAAGGCTTCGACGCGCTCTTCATCGCTACCGGCGCTGGACTGCCGCGTTTCCTGAACATACCCGGCGAGCACCTCAACGGCGTTTATTCGGCCAACGAGTTCCTGACGCGCGAGAACCTGATGCGCGCCTACCGGTTCCCGGAGTATGACGAGCCGCTCTATCCCTGCAAAGACCGTGACGTGATCGTCGTGGGCGGCGGTAACACCGCCATGGATGCAGTGCGCAGCGCATTGCGCCTGGGCGCAAAGAGCGCCAGCATCTACTATCGCCGGACCGAAATCGAGATGCCTGCCCGTGTGGAAGAAGTGCACCACGCCAAAGACGAAGGCGTGCACTTTGAAATGCTGGTGAACCCGGTTGAGTTCCTCGGTGACGAGAAAGGCAATCTGACCGCGGTGCGTTGCATTCGCCAAGAGCTTGGCGAACCCGACGATTCCGGCCGCCGCAGTCCCGTTCCCATCAAGGGCTCCGAGTTTGTTGCGCCATGCGCGGTCGCCATCATCGCGGCAGGAACGTCGGCCAATCCGCTAATCCAGTCCACGACCCCGGACTTGGCTATCACCAAACGAGGCTACATCTCCGCCAACGACGACACGCTGGCGACGTCAAAGCCAGGCGTCTTCGCCGGCGGCGACATTGTGACCGGCGGCGCGACGGTGATCCTGGCGATGGGCGCCGGCCGTAAAGCCGCGAAGTCGATCGACGATTACTTGAAGGGATTGGTTCAGATCGCGAACTGAGGAAGCTGTCAGCCGTCAGCGGTCAGTGCAGTGCTTGCGGTCTTTCTCCGCACCACAGGAATTAGAACATCGGCATGCGAGGGTGGAGCACCGCTTCAGCGTTGCATTGAACTAACTGACATCCGGACGGCTTTAGCCGCTGGGGTAACTCCTCGGTGACCATGACCTCAGCGGCTGAAGCCGATTTCCTCACCGACCCTCGATCATGCACGCCTGAAAGGCGTGCTCCACCCGTGCCTGACAACCGAGGCAGGCAACTCACCGCAGCGCCATCACCAGCAGCTTGCGCTCGGTCATGTCCTCGATCGCGTACCGCAGTCCCTCCCGGCCGAGGCCGGAATCCTTCACTCCTCCATACGGCATCTGGTCAACACGAAAAGTCGGAACATCGCCGACGATGACGCTGCCAACTTCGAGTTCCTCAAACGCGGTCTGGATGAGACGCGCATCGTGCGTCATGATCCCGGCTTGCAGCCCGTAAACCGAGTTATTGATGGTGCTCAAGGCCTCATCGAAGGTCTCGTACGACTCGACTGTCACCACCGGGCCAAAAACCTCCGCGCAGTTCACGCGCATATTCGGCGTTGTGTCGGTGAGGACCGTCGGCTCCACCAGCGCGCCTTTGCGCTTGCCGCCACATAGGAGCTTGGCGCCGGCCTGCACAGCTTCGTCAATCCATTCGGCCACGCGCACCGCGTCCTGCTCGCGGATGAGCGGAGGCACATCGGTCGTCTCCAGCATCGGATCGCCGGATTTCAGCTTGCGAACGCCCTGCACCAGTTGCTCGGTGAACTTCGCGAATATCGATTCGTGTACCAGGATTCGCTGCACCGAGATACAGGTTTGCCCGCCATAGGAAAAACCGCCGGCGACGCAGCGCTGCACGGCGTACGGCAGATCGGCGTCGCTATGCACAATCACGCCCGCGTTGCCGCCGAGCTCCAGGGTGACGCGCTTCTTGCCGGCGTGGTTCTTGAGCTGCCAGCCGACGGCGGCGCTGCCGGTAAAGGTCAGCAGCTTGATGCGGTCGTCGCCGACCAGGATCCCGGCATCATCATTGGACAGCGGCATGACGGCGAGCGCACCCTCCGGCCAGCCTGCCTCCTGCACGACCTCAGCCAGGAGAAACGACGAGATCGGAGTCTGTGGCGCGGGCTTCAGAATGATGGGGCAGCCGGCGGCAATCGCCGGGGCGACCTTGTGGGCCACGAGGTTGAGCGGAAAGTTGAACGGCGTGATGCCGAAGACCGGTCCGAGCGGAAACCGCCGCATCAGACCCCAGCGTCCGGCGGCGGATTCCAGCGTGTCCAACGGGATGTACTCGCCATAGATCCGGGTGCTCTCCTCGGCCGCCACCTGGAAGGTATAGATAGCGCGGTCGACTTCGACGCGCGCCGTCCTGATCGGCTTGCCGGCCTCCTGGCAGATGGTGCGGGCAAACTCTTCGCGGCGTGTGGTGATGCCTTCGACGATCTTGTGCAGCACGTCGGCGCGCTGCTGCGAGGTCATTTTGCGGGTGACGGCAAAAGCCTGCACCGCCGACTCGATCGCGACCTCGACATCGTCGGGGCCGGCTTCGCTGATGACCGCCAGGACGCTGTGGTCATAGGGCGAAGTAACAACCGCCTCGCGTCCATGCGTGTTCCAATTGCCGTTCAGGAAAAACCCAAAGCTGCGGATGGTGGAAGTAGTCTGGCTCATGGTGTTGCCTCGATTCGGAAAAGCTGAACTGGGCTATGGCCGCATGCCACTCGTGGCAAAGATTACGCAATTGAAGGGAAGAATTCAATGCGGTTATTTGACGTCAATGGCTGCAAGGCGGAATCTAATTTTCCAGAGGAATCATGGCCGACTCCGAGACCGAGTACATCGTCGAATTGCAACCTAGGATTGCTCAGCGACTGGACGAGTTGGGCTTTGGTGCAAATGCGCATGCCCTAGTCCTGGCGCACAGCCTTGCCGAGATCGCCTCGCGAAGCCGAACCCTGGACCAGCAGGCGCTACCGTTGTTTTTGTCGCTCGACAGCCAGCACCGCCGGTCGCTGGCGGAAGTGACGGTTGCGTCGAAGAACCATCTTGATGCGATGCAGGACGCGATTGCGGACGTGCGGCCGTCGCTGAATGCGCTGATTGATTTCCTGGCGCGTGAGGACGGGTAGTGCTCGCAATCCTGTAAGAGCAAATACGGTGCCGCCGGCTGAAGCCGGCTCGGAGTTCACAAGACCAGCCTACCCAGGGCTTACGCCCTGGGCTAACTCCAGTTTCGCCCTGACGGGCTCTAGCCTGCGGCCCGGACGTGAAGGGTTAACGGGCGTGAGAGTGAGCCTGCCTAAGAAACTCTGATCGGATCACAGCGAGGTCCCTCGGCGGCTAAAGCCGCACTTGTATTGCGGTAGTTACGGACGGCCTGAAGGCCGTCCCCTTCAAGAAGCCGACTTAAATCAAGAGTTTCCCTGAGAGCGTTCCCCCGTCGATTGCAAACATGCGGGAGTTATCGCCGTAGTCATACGCACAACTCCTGCTCAACCTTCTGCTTCTGGATTGGCGCCTCGTCCTGGGCTGCACTCCGGCCGCGATACGCGCTCCAGTAAAGCTCAGCCAATTCGCTGATCAGCGGCATGCGCGGGTTGGTGCGCCAGGAGGGATCGTTAAAAGCGTTCTTCGTCAGCTCGGGCATGGCTTGCTCGAACTCTTCTTTCGAGATACCGAGTTCGGCGATAGAGCGTGGAACGCCCAGGCGGCCGAGCAACTGTTCGATCGCCCTGACCAGCTTGTCCACCTTCTCCTCAACCGTATTGCCACCGAGGCCCAGCAGGTCGGCAATCATTGCGTACTTCTTGTGAGCGACATACGCCCGCGTGTTCGGCGATGGCATGAACTTTGTCGGCACGGACGCGTTATAGGCAATCACGTGCGGCAGCATCAGGGCGTTGGCGCGGCCGTGGGCAACGTGGAAGCGCGCGCCGAAGGCATGTGCCAGCGCGTGGTTGACTCCGACGGAGGCGTTGGCGAACGCGATGCCCGCGATGCAGGCGGCATTGTGCATCATGGTGCGCGCCTCTTCGTCGCCAGGATTTTCAACCGCCGTGGGCAGGTACTTGAATGCCAACTGGATCGCTTGCAGGGCGCTGGGGTCGGTGAAAGCGGAAGCGTAGATGGAAACGGCAGCCTCCAGACCGTGAGTCAAACAATCGACTCCGGTATCCACGGTGAGGCCTCGCGGCATCGACATGACGAACTGCGGATCGACGATCGCGACATCGGGGGTGAGCGAATAGTCGGCGAGCGTGACTTTGATGCCGCGCTCTTTGTCGGTCATCACGGCGAAGGGCGTGACCTCGCTGCCCGTTCCGCTGGTGGTGGAAATAGCGATCAGCCGAGAGTGCGTGATCTTCTCGGTGGGGAATTGCACGACGCGCTTGCGGATATCGAGGAAGGGCGCGGCCAACTCTTCCAGGTCGGCCTCGGGCGACTCGTACTTCAGCTTCATGATCTTCGCCGCGTCGATGACCGATCCGCCGCCTAGCGCGATGATCTGGTCCGCCTGGTAAAGATTCAGCGCCTCTACGCCTTGGGCGATGATTTTGACGTCGGGCTCGGCATCGGGAATGATCGTCACGCGCACTTGTGTCTGCGGAGGAACCGAGCGCCGCACGATATCGACGAGACCGATCTGCTCCAGCGCTGGATTGGTGACGATGAGGGTGGAGCGCGACGGAAAACTGCGCAGGTTCTCGACCGCATTCCGGTTGAAGTAGATCTGGTTGGGAACTCGAAACCACATAGGGGCGGGCGTCCTTCGCGCCATGCGTTTGATGTTCAGGTAGTGATAGATGTTGATGTTGTCGGTGGTACTGTTGCCGCCGCCAGTGCCGCAGCCGAACGAAAAGGTGGGCACCAGGTCGTTATAGACGCCGCCGAGGGCGCCAATCGATCCCGGCGAGTTCACGATGATGCGGCCGGCGTTGATGACCTCGCCGAACTTGCGGATGATCTCGTCGTTCTTAGAGAAGACGACGGCGGTATGTCCGAGCCCCCCGGCGCGGTTCACCTTCACGCAGACCTTCAAGGCTTCCTCGGCGGACATTGCTCGATAGACCGCAAGGACGGGGAACAGCTTCTCGACGGAAAGAGGATGCTCGCGGCCAACGCCCTTGATCGGTGCGATCAGAAGCTTGGTGTTCGGCTTGACGGAGATGCTGGCGAAGCGGGCGATGTCAGTGGCCTTCTGACCGACGGCCATGGGCTGCATGAATCCGGTCGCGGGGTCGATCACGGTGCGTCCCAGTAGTTCGGTCTCCTTCGCATTGCAGATGTGCGTGCCCAGGTCGGCAAACTTCTTCAGCACGCGATCATAGATCTCGTCGTCGATTACCACCGTTTGTTCGGAGGCGCAGATGGTTCCGTTGTCGAATGTCTTCGAGGTGATGATGTCCACCACCGCCATATCGAGGTCGGCGGTCTTCTCCAGATACACCGGCGTGTTGCCGGCACCCACACCCAGCGCCGGCTTTCCGGAACTGTACGCAGCCTTTACTGCGCCCGGGCCGCCTGTGGCGTCGATCAGGCGGACGTCCTTGTGATGCATCAGGTAAGCGTTGTCCTCCAAGGTGTGCGCTTCCAGGCAGGTGAAGACACCTTCAGGAGCGCCGTGCTTTACCGCGGCTTCGTACATGATCCTTACCGCCTCGGAGCAGCAGTGCCAGGCGCTGGGATGCGGGCTGAAAATCACCGCATTCCGCGTCTTGATTGCCATGATGCACTTGAAGAGAACGGTGGAAGTGGGGGTGGTGATCGGAGTCAGGGAGAAGATGACGCCGATGGGCTCGGCGAGTTCGGTTAAGCCGCGCTCCGGATACTCGCGCATGACGCCGACAGTGCGTTTGTGCCTGACGTAGTTGTAGACAAACTCGGTGGCCACCATGTTCTTGAGGGCCTTGTCTTCCAGGACGCCGATGCGCGTCTCCTCAACGGCCAGTCGCGCCAGATACTGCGCGTTCTCCAGCCCGGCCAACACCATTGGCTTGACGATGCGGTCTACGTCTTCCTGGGTGAATTGGGAAAAGACAGCGGCAGCCGTTCTGGCCTGGCTGACCAACCCTTCCAGGTAAGCAATACGCTCTTCGCTGAGCGGTGCGAGGTTCTCAGGCATACGTCCTTCTTTCACGGTTCTCCCGCCTCATCTGAGGACACTAATTAGTATCGCGGCCCATGAACATTGGGGCAGTGAGCACCGTCACTGCGGGGTGTGAGACTTGGCCACGCCCATCCAAAGCGCCGGTCGGGCGGCCTATTCAAATTGGAAGTCCGGATTCGGCAACTGCCGCAGATTGGGAAGCTTCTGGATAGTGACTGAAAAGAGTTGGTTACTACCAATGGTAGTACGAGCGGCTGCAGAGTAGCCTTTTGCATTCTACATTGTGCCCGATCACTTTGATCTCCGTCAGTTGGAGGATTGACCTAATGCAGTCCGCTCCCGGACCATCGCATCAACTCCGCCGTACGCTATTGATTGCGTTCGCTCTTCTGCTGGTTCCATTCACCGCCCGCGCGCAAAGCTTCACCAGCACATTGCGAGGTGTGGTCCAGGACCCAAGTGCCAGGCGAGTAGTGGGTGCCCAGATCGTCGTCCGGCTGACAGGATCAGGGTCCTCCATCACTCGCGAGGTAACCGCCAACGAGCGCGGCGAGTTTCGCATTGACGGCCTTCTGGCCGGTCCCTATCACGTAGCGGTTACGGCCAAAGGTTTCGCAGAGGCCACGGCCGAAGTCGACACCGCCGTCAGCGTGGTGCGCGATATCACCATTACGCTGAAGCCCGCGGCCGCACACGAGACGGTAAATGTGCCGGGGACCGCTTCCTCGATTACGACCGAAACGCTGGATACCTCGAGCGCGGTGCGTGGCGGCGTCGTGGACAGCCACGACCTGGAAACGTTTCCGCTGCCGGCGCGCAGTTTTGCCAACATCGCGTATCTGGTACCTGGAACTGAGCCGGTCGAGCCTTCCGATCCAACCAAGGCGCGCATCACCGCCGTCTCTACCGGCGGGAGTTCCGGCTTGAATAACGAATTGTCGGTGGACGGTGCCGACAACTCCGACGACTGGATCGGCGNNTCGTGATCACCACCAAGCACGGGACCAACGATTGGCACGGCGACATGGCTGTCTACGAGCGCGCGGCCGCGCTTAACGCCCGCTTCCCCATTGAAAATCCCCCGCAAACATGCACTAACGGTGTTTGCGTGAACAATCCCAAGGCGCCGTTCTCGCGCCAGAACTATGTTGGGACGATCGGCGGTCCCATCGTGAAAGACAAGGTATGGATCTTCAGCTCATTCGAGAACGTGCAAGAGCATGCCAGCGTCGCCTACAGCCCCGCCAGCATGACGCAATTCAGCGCGCTCTCACAATTGGCGGCCCAGGGATTGATCACCGGGGTTCCGTATATCGCCACCCCCAACTTTGTTTCGGTTCCCTATCGCGACTTCATTGGTACGGTGCGCTTTGACTGGGCGCAGTCGGCAAAATCGAGTTGGTTCCTGCGCGTCTCGGAAGACAGCTATGTAACGAACAACGATCTGGTGGAGCAGGGCACATTGCCGTCCACTGGTCTGCTCACGCACGACAATTACTGGAATACGGCGATCAGCAATACCTATACGTTCAATAACAGCACGGTTGGCACGCTGGTCCTGGATTTCAGCTTATTGCATCTCACGCAGACCCGGAACTCGAATCTGGGCTTCGCGCTGGCCTTCCCCTTCAGTTCCACTGCCCTGACGATTTCCGGTTTCGAAACCTATGGCGACAACCAGTTCGCTACTCCGATCACTTTTTTCCCCGACCTGCGCAATCAACAGAAATACCAGTTCCGCTACGACCTGAGCCACATTGTGGGCGCCCATTCGCTGAAGTTCGGCGTCGACTTCATTCACGAACCGGTGCTGAGCGGGGCGTTTCCCGGCACAGCCGAGACGCTTGCCCAGTACGTCAATAACCCAACCTATTACATAGCCAATCCGGGCTCGTTCGGAGTCTTCACGCCGCAGTGTGTCAACTTCACGACTTCGGACGGCTCAACGTGCAGTTACACTCCCGCCGGCGACGGCAGCTTTTCGCAGAACGTTCAGCGTATGGCGCTCTACGCCGAGGACTCCTGGAGAATCAAACCCAACCTCACGATCAACTACGGCTTGCGTTGGCAGTCGACTTGGGGGCTATTCCAAGCTTCGGGGCGGACCGAGGCCGACAATGCAGCGTACATCACGATGCAGGCGTTGCAGATT
This sequence comes from Acidobacteriaceae bacterium, assembly GCA_003135315.1. Taxonomy (GTDB): domain Bacteria; phylum Acidobacteriota; class Terriglobia; order Terriglobales; family Acidobacteriaceae; genus Bog-257. Next base: position 9,649 of record PLBD01000282.1, read on the forward strand.
CCAGTTGTGCCCGGCCTGCCGCAGGATGACCATCACCAATTCGCGCCACGCCTTGGGT
>PLBD01000223.1 GCA_003135315.1 Acidobacteriaceae bacterium
AGGGTGCGCATGTTGTGCAGGCGATCGGCCAGCTTGATGAGCACCACGCGGATATCGTCCATCATGGCCAGGACCATCTTGCGGACGTTCTCCGCCTGGGCCTCTTCGGAGGACGCAAATTCGATCTTGTTGATCTTGGTGACGCCTTCGACGATGTGGGCGACCTGCTCGCCGAATTCAGTGGTGATGTCTTCGACGGTGACTGAGGTGTCTTCTACGACGTCATGCAGCAGGCCGGCGGCGATGGCCGTGGTGTCCAGGCGCATCTCCGCCAGAATCGTGGCTACCTGCAAGGGATGCGCCAGGTAGGGCTCGCCCGACTCGCGCGCCGTGCCTTTGTGATGTTGCAGGGAAAATTCGTAGGCTTTCTTNNTCGCCATGTCCGATTATACGACAGCCACGGACGTGCTCATGCGTCCTGGCAACGCGAGCCGTCGCTTGGAAAACCGGTCGTGGTTGCGAGAAGGGCTGCGCCAATCAAGGGTTTTGTCGCATAGCGGGGGGTCGGCCAGGACTGTGGTAGAGTGATGCAACTATCACGGAGCCGAGCATGAAGTTCCTTAATGCGCTAATTGCCTCTCCGGCATTGCACATCATTCTAGGCGCCATATTCCTGCTCATAGCGATTACCGGTGGCGGCATCACCTCAAGTTGGCTGGCGTTGCCCAGCATCTCCGCACTACCCCGCGTGATTGCCGGCGTCGTGGGTCTCGGCATGATTCTGTTTGGCCTGTATTTGATCAACGCCGCCACGCGGCCCGCGAGCGGCCACTCGGATGACGGCAGNNAGGAACGATACTCCCCAAACCATGAAGGTGTACTGGGTCAATGAGGACGGCGGAACCCAGTTCTTCTTCAACGTCGCTCCTTACCAGTCGTATGTTCAAGCTACTCACGTCGGCAATGTATGGCTGGTGCGCGACGATGCCGACCGGAGTGTCGCCATGTTCCGTTGCGTACTACCGCGAGCTGTTATCCGGCGACCAGCGGCCAAGAGCGTCGGCGGGGCATAACTTTCGAGTGAAATGCGCATACTAATCAGCGGAGCCTCAGGATTGCTTGGTTCGGCGCTGATGCGGGCCTTGCGGGCGGAGGGTGATGAGCCGGTGGCGCTGGTGCGTCGCCCGGCGCGGGCCGGCGAGGTGCAGTGGGACCCGAAGCAGCCGCTCGATCCGGCGAAGCTTGCCGGCAGCGATGCCGTAGTGCATCTGGCGGGCAAGAACATCGCCGGTCTGTGGACCAAAAAGTTCAAGCAGGAAGTGCTGGAGAGCCGCGTGGGAGGCACGCGAACGCTGGCTACAGCGGCCGCCGAGAGCTATCGCCGGAGCGGCAAGCCGCAAGTGTTCGTGGCGGCGTCGGGCATGAGCTACTACGGCGATCGCGGAGACGAGCTGCTGACGGAGGAGTCTTCCGCGGGCCGAGGATTTCTGGCCGACGTGGTGCAGCAGTGGGAGGCCGCGACGGCGGCGGCCAGCGAGGCTGGCGTGCGCGTGGTCAATTTGCGAATTGGAGTGGTTCTGGCCCGCGACGGCGGCGCGCTGAAGCCGATGCTGCCGGCATTCCGGCTGGGGCTCGGCGGAAGAGTGGGCAGCGGAAAACAATACTGGAGCTGGATTGCGCTGGACGATGTGATCGGCGCGATGGTGTTCGCGCTGAAGAGCGATAGCCTGCGCGGGCCGGTGAACGCGGTCGGCCCGGCGCCGGTCCGCAATGACGAGTTCGTGCGCGCGCTGGGCAAAGAGCTGCATCGCCCTGCGATATTTCCCTTGCCGGAGTTCGTGGTGCGGGGGTTGATGGGCGAGATGGGACAGGAGCTGCTGTTGACCTCGGAGCGGGTGCTGCCGGCAAAACTGAACGCGGCGGGATACCGGTTTCGTTATGCGGAACTGGCGGAGGCGTTGCACGCCGCGCTGGCCAGCGGTCAGTAGCCTGTACCCGGTAGTCAGCAACGGCGCATTTAGGCGCGACCGAGTTTTCCACAACTGATTTTTCTTCGCACTCCGGCCGGCGCGCCTATAATGGGGCGATTCGGCGCGCCTTCCAAAGTTTCCCTGTGCCGTAAAGCTACAGGTCGCGCCGTACCGGCTGGTCGCTAACTGCTAATTGCTGACAATGACCACCTCCACCGACAAACGCAAAGTTCTGGGCCGCGGACTGGAGACCCTGCTCCCTGCGCGGCAAGTCCCGCACGCGCCGGTCACCGCCGCCGCGCCCAAGGCCGACGCGGACGAAGTTCACCACATTCCCCTGGCGCAACTGGACCGCAACCCTTATCAGACGCGGACCTCGTCGCTGGACCCGGATGCCATTAAGGACCTGGCGGCGTCCATCAAGGCTGTAGGTGTGATGCAGCCGATCATCGTGCGCCCGGCAGCGGGCGGACGCTTCCAGGTGATTGCGGGCGAGCGGCGCTGGGAAGCTTCGCGCAGCATCGGGTTGCCTACGATTCCCGCGCTGGTGCGGCAAGTCTCCAACGAGCAGGCGATGGAGATGACCATCATCGAGAACCTGCAACGCGAGGACCTGAACGCCATTGAGCAGGCCCGCGCCTTCGAGCGGCTGTCGCGGGAGTTCGGTCTCACCCAGGACCAGATGTCGCTGCGCACCGGCAAGGAACGCTCCACCATATCCAACTTCCTGCGCCTGCTGAAGCTGCCAATGTATGTGCAAGGCCTGATGGAGCGCAACGACATCAGCTTCGGCCATGCCAAGGCGATGATGCCGCTGGATTCGCCCGAGCAGATTGAGCGGGTGGCGCGGCGCATCGTGGACCACGGACTCTCCGTGCGGCAAACCGAAGAGGCGGTCGCTCACCTGGTGCAGCCGCTGGTTCCCAGGACCGAGAAGCAGCGCATCATCGATCCCAACGTCCGCGAAGCGGAAAACGCGCTGCAAGAGGCATTGGGGGTTCGCGTCACCATCGACGACCGCAAGGGCAAAGGCAAGATCCTCATCGAGTATTCCACGCTGGAAGACTTCGACCGCATCCTGGAAGCGCTGGGCGGCAAGAAGACGGATTGAAAGCGACCGTACCTGTTTCGCTTCCCGCCTGACCCGATGGCCGCCACCCGCCGCAACGTCAATCTACTTTGATTAGGGCTGCACCGGCTCAAACTGCGCTTTCAGGAATGAAAAGCCAAGAACACGCGGGTCATTCTGCGGATCTCCCGGTACCTTGAGGGGATCATCTACCTGAATGACCAGCTGATTTTCGCCCGTCAGGAAGGCGGCGCGGTCCACGATGAATTCGGTGCTGTCCTGCCCGGCGACTATCGTTCCCAGCACATGTCCATTGAGCAGGAAGCGGACGGGCCGTCCGGGATTGGCGGTGCCAAAGATCCGTACTCGGACGCGCGGCGTATCAGCGAAGCCGGGCGCCAGCAGGAAGTAGATGGTTGCATGTCCCATCGTCCACACGGGATCCGGAGTACCCAACCCTTCATTGAACCCCTTGTTCAGGCTGACCAGATCATCCAGCTGGATGGTGAAAGGAAGCCGGAGAGCGGGGTAAGGAGCGAGTTGAAACTCCCAATGGTCGTAATCTGTCAGGACCTGACAAGGCGGCTCACAGGGCCTGGGTACGCCGGTCAGGATGAGGTTGTTGAGTCCCGCGAATTGTTCGCAGCGGTTGTCGCGTCCGAAGGTGAACGACCACAAATCGTCGACGCAGAAGGCCCGATGTTCGTGTTTCAACCGGCTGGCCACGCCGGCCATGGTCATCCAGTCGCTGGAGTCGAAGGTGAGATGGACGACCTTGCCATCATCCGGCGGCAGGTGGGTAACCAGCTGATCGCTGATGAGGCGATGGATTTCATTCGCTCCCCTCTCCTCGTGGAGAAAACCTGTTTTCGCGCCAAACATGGAAAGCGGCAGCAGGGCACAAAGGACCACGGCGGTCGTTGGCCGGACGGTCAGCCGCAGACCATCCAGAATTAACGACGCCAGCAGGAACAACGCCAGCAGTTGCACGCAAAAGAAGAAATAGCCATTGAAGTTGAGCAAGGGCCCAGTCATCTTCAATGTCCAGTAGTAGAACAGCAGGGAAACCAGCACGATCTCGACAGCCGCATACGAAATGAACCGCGGGATCCGCTGTCGGCCCCTGGCGTAGAGAGCTGTCGCCAGTCCTGCCATCAACAAACCAAGACACCAATAAGCGGCGACATAGGGCTTCGAGGCGCCTTGCAAAATAAGGCCGGCGGATGCGGATTGCAGCACGACTTCGGGGTCGGGGACAAAGGCCAGAAAGCTGAATTCGTATTTCAGCGATTGCATGGGGTTCTGCTGAAGGCCCTTGTGCGCGGAGGCGTGGTGCAGGATAGCGCGGACGTTGTTGTCGCGGTGCAGGAGCACATCCAGCAGAATGGGAGCGGAGAAAAGTATGACCAGCGCAGCACTGATCATCACGGGCTTGCGGTGCTGGCGCAGGAGCTCGCGTAGTCCAACCGCCCGGCGGTGCCGCCACCAGAATGTGCCCAGCGCGGCCAGGGAAAGAGAGCCGACAAACAGCGGCTGGGCCACATGCGCATGCATCAACATCAGGCCGCTGAAGGCCAGCCACGGCAACAGCGAGAACTCGCCGGTGGCGACGCAGGCGCACACGGTGAGGAAGAACAGGAAGCAGAACAGGAAAACATTCGGCATCCATATGGAAAAAACCGCGGAGCCGGGAATTGCGCGATTGAGAATGTAGATGAAGAACAGGGACAGCAATAATGCCGCCGGCGGAAACAGCCGGGAGCGGCAACGCCTGGCGATGAGGCCGATGGCGCCGAACAGGAAGGCGGTGTTCAGCGCCATCATGCACAGGATGTGCGCGTTCATTTCCGCGGCGACCAGGTGCAGCCAGTCGTGCAGTACGCGCTCGCCAAAAGCGAAGATATAAAAGAAAGCCGGGCCGGGATGATGGAACCCCCAACGCGAATAATTGCCCAGCAACTCGCGGAAGTGCTTGGCGCGTTCCACCTGGAGAGCGTTGGCGGCAAAGTCCGTGTACTCCCAGATGGGGACCTTGAAGAGGTCGCGATTCAGGACCAGCAGGACCGCCAGGAAAACGACGGCCGACACCATCACCGCAAGAGAGGAAGAGCGTGAGGTGTCCAGCTCCGTGTTATCGCGAAGTACCATCAGAAAATCTGGTCTCCAAAAAGTTGCCAGGCGAACTGACGGCGATAGTTTCCCGGATGTGGCGACAGAGTCGGCAACAGGGTTCATTCTAGCGTGCGATTTCCCCGGGTGTCGCAAACGGTCGGTCGCATCATCGGGGCTTCCGGCGTGATTGTGCGGTAGGCCGACGGGTGAGCACGTTAGTGTTCGACTAGGGTCCGCTGAAGGGCTTCACCGTAACTGAGGCCAGAATTTCCTGCGGTTGGGACTTAACAGGCCTGTCCCAAATTGGAACCGACATAGAGAGAATTTCATTTGCGGTGTACGCTTTCAAGCGGCACACTGTCTGGAGTTGGGTCAGGAGCGTTCCTCATGAATGGCAAGCCCATTTCTCTGGCCGGCCGCATGGCTCCGGCACTCTTGGCTTTCTGCCTGCTCTGCGCGCCTGCCTGGTCACAGACTTTCAGCGTCATCTACAACTTCGGCGCTCCCTCAGATGGGGCGAATCCCATCGCTGGCCTGGTGTTCGACAACCTCGGAAATCTGTATGGGACCACCGAATATGGCGGGCTGATGAATGGCATTCCGTGCAGCGCCGGATGCGGCACGGTGTATGAGTTGGCGCCCAATGGAAGTGGCGGCTGGAACGAAAGCATTTTGCATGCCTTCGATCCATTTGGCGGCGACAACGGTGCATTTCCCACGGCCCCGGTGGTTTTCGATCGTCATGGCAGCCTTTACGGCATGATCAACTGTCCCCAGGATTGTTTCTATGGTTACGGCGGGGTCGTCTTCAAGCTCGCTCCCGGCTCCAAGGGCGCCTGGACAATATCGGATCTGTACTCCGGCTTCCAATACAGCGGCTGTGCTCCCGGCTACTTTGGTACGGGAAGTCAGATCTTATGCTCAGTTGCTTTCGATCGCAGCGGGCAGCTTTTCGGTTCTACGGTTCTCGACGGCGTAACCGGGCCGGACTGTGGTAAGGGTTGCGGCCAGATTTTCCTTTTGGGTCAGGTCTCCGTCTTCTCCTGGTACCACATAGTGGCACACAACTTTGCGGACGGATCCAGCGATGGCCGTTTTCCTCAAGGAGTCCTGGCCTTTGACGCCAGTAACAACATCTATGGCACAACGGGTGCAGGCGGCCTGGATGACGATGGGGCGGTTTACGTGCTGACGCCCAATCGCGGCAGCCTGGGCTGGAAGGAGACGCTGCTGCATTCGTTTGAGGGCGGGAACTCTGACGGCGCAAATCCTATCGCCGGTGTTGTGGTGGATGCAGCGGGTAATGTCTACGGAACTACCGCGCAGGGCGGCTCGGCCGGGCTCGGCACGGTCTACATGCTGACGCCGCAATCGAACGGCACCTGGACTGAGACTGTGCTCTATTCCTTTCTGGGCGGCAACGATGCGGCAACGCCCAACAGCTCGCTGACCTTCGATGCCGGCGGCAATCTTTACGGCACAGCCGGAGGCGGCGCATACGGGCAGGGTACGGTTTTCAAGCTGACGCACTCCGGCGGCAACTGGCCCGAGAGCATCGTCCACACTTTCACCGGCGCCGCGGACGGCGGCCAGCCCTTTGGCGGAGTGACCGTCGACGCTTCCGGGAATGTCTACGGCACTGCGTCAATCGGCGGGACCTATGGACAAAACGGCGGCGTAGCGTTCGAGATAACGCCCTAAACCTCGGCCGCAGTCCCACATTGTGGGATGACGGATTCCGGCTGCTGCCCGCCGGCCGTCACTTTCCGCTTGACCGCCGCGTACTGGCTGACGTATATCTCAGACCCTTGCCGCAAACCGGGACGCGGGGTTACATGGTTGTTGAAATCGAGCGAACGTCCCGAGACTTTCAAGCGAGTGCCGCATCCGCGCATCCGCAAAGACCGAAGCATCGAAAGGAAAGCTATGAAGAGAGATGTAACCAGACTCACCGTCATCGCATTCGCTGTGCTGGCCACGCTGGCGCTGTGCACACCCATCGTTGCCGCGCAGGACGCCATGGGCTCGCAAAGCAACCCCGAAGCCATGCAAAGGCTGGAGAAAATGTCGGCCGCGCTGCAACTGACGCCGCAGCAGAAGCGGCAGGTCGCCCCTATCATCATGGACGAGGCGCCGAAAGTGAAGGCGCTGAAGGGCGACACCAGCATGCCGCCGATGCAGAAGGCGATGAAGATGCGGCAGATCAGCGAGGCCACCGACGCCAAGCTGAAACCGATCCTGAATCCGCAGCAGTATCAGACGCTGATGCAGATGCAAGCGCAGGAACGGCAGCAGATGATACAGAAGATGGAGAACCGGTAAGCGTCCTCTTAACGACTGGTAGTCGCCGCGGCGGGAGGGCGGTCACATGTCACTGGTGGCACCGACGGGGGACCTTCACCTGAAGTCGGTCCTGATCGCGACGGACTTCTCTGATGCATCGGACAAAGCCATGCGCCACGGTCTCGCCATTGCGCGGCATTATGGGGCGAGATTGTACCTGGTGCACGTGGTCTCGTCGCTCGGATTCACGCTTGCCGGTCCGGGCGCAATCAACGAGGCCGCCGAGGTGGTGCGCAGGGACGCCCGTCAATTGCAGGACCGCCTGACTCAAAGCGGGGCGCTGGCCGGCGTGCGTCATGAGGCGATTGTGCTTCAAGGTGACGTGTGTGAAACGCTGGAACGAGTCATCCGGCAAGAAAACGTGGAACTGGTGGTCATCGGCACCCACGCGCGACGAGGTTTGGGGAAGCTGCTGCTGGGCTCGGTGGCGGAGCAGATTTTTCTTCGGACGGAATGCCTGGTGCTGACGGTTGGTCCGGGATCGTTAAGGGATTCTCCGGTGGGGAGCAAGAGGCCGATCCGGCCGTTTGTGTTTGCGACCAGCTTCAGCGAGGCTTCGCTGCATGCGCTGCCTTACGCCATCTCGGCCGCCAATCACTTCGGAACGAGACTGGTTTTGCTCCATGTTGCGCCTGCGATCACGATGCCGGAGGGTGTGGGCCGGCCCACGGCCGACGATGTGGTGCAAGCGCGCGAGAAAAGTCACGCAGCCTGCATCCGGCAACTGACGGAATTGACCTTGCACGCCCCCAAGCTGGCGATCGAACCGGAATTTCTGGTGGAGTTCGGATCGCCGAGCGAAAAGATCCTGCAAGCGGCCAACGATCTCAAGGCCGACGCGATGATTCTCGGTTTGCATCGTTCAACGCACATCAGCACGGCCGCGCACATGCCGTGGGCCACGGCGTATGAAGTAGTGTGCGGCGCATGCTGCTCCGTTCTGACCGTGCGGAACTAAGCCAGCTATTCGCCCCAGTAGCCGTGGTCCCTCAGGAAGTAGGAGTCGTTCCAGGAATTGAGGGCGGTGCGCAGGAACATGGTCGCTATCTTTGCGTGGCCCATCTTGCGGAAGCGGCGGTTCGTCGTAAGGATGTTTCCCCGCACGATTCCGAAGCGGCGCGGCGAGACCTGCTTGCTCAGCAGATAATCCTCAGCGTAGAGCGCGCTTTCGTTGAAGCCCCCAAGCTCCTCGAATTTGGCCTTGTCGAAGAGCATGAACATGCCCGTGGCAAAAGGTTTGACCCACGCGCCTGCGTACTGCACCAGGTTGTTTCCGGCGTAGAGGAGATGGTCGCGCCAGTCGCCGTCCGAGCACCAGATGTTGGTGGTCAGGCAATGCAGTTGGCGGCGTCGCATCTTGTCGAGGGCGCGGCGCAACAGGGTCGTGTCGTGCAGCGCGATGTCGGCGTCGGCAAACAGGACATACGGCGTTTCCGTCAGGCGCGCTCCCGCGTTGCGGCCGACGGACGGCAGGCCGCCGGGAATCACCTGGACATCGAGCCGGTCGCGCATGGCGAGGGCGAGTTCAACCGTGCCGTCGGTTGAGCCGGCATCAGCAACGAATACTTTGGTAAGCCGCAAAAGCGGGTAGTCCTGCCTGCTCAAAGAGGTCAACAGGATCGGCAGGTGCCGGGCTTCGTTCTTCGCGGGAATGACGATCGTTAGTTCCGCCGTGGTATTCACAGATGGCAACTCCTTCGTCACCGACGGTCACATACGTCGGACGGTGGTCGACCCAGGCCCCGGTGTTGTAGTAATCGACTCCATCGCGATGCTCATGCAGAGGAAGATGGGTGTGTCCGCAGAAGATGCGGTCAATGCCTCCGGCTTTGGCGTAGGCGAGAGCGCTGGCGGCGACCTTGGTGGACAACCGCAACCAGCGCGTGTTCAGGCGGTCAAGATAACGGGAGAAGCGTTTGTTGCCGATGTCAAGCTTCTGGATGCGGCTGAAGAGCAGTTCGCCGGCGCGACTGAGCACTTCATTATGCAGCGAGAAACGGTCGAACTGGTGACCGTGAATGGCCAGGTGGCGCAGGCCGTTGTAGGTCCAGACGTAGCGCTTGAAGACCGGGACTCCCACAAGGTGGGACATCACTTTGGAGAGGCCTTCGTCATGGTTGCCTTCCACCCAGACGATCTCGACGTTGCGCTTGCGATTGGAGAGTTTGCGAATGCAGGAGAGGAACTCCCAATGATCGCCATTGAGGCGCGCGAAGTTGAGGTCGGAGAAGATGTCGCCCAGGAGGATGAGACGGCGGAAATTGCAGGATTGCAGCAACGCAAGCGCGTCTCGAGCACGGCTGATATCTGACCCGAGGTGGATGTCTGACAGGAGCAACGTATCGAGCGTTGGAGCCTGCATGCCTACATTGTGGGACAAAGTACGTAACAGGGTGATGAAAGGCAGATGAAGATCTGGTTGCACTGAAAATAGTGCAACAGGGCCGGGTCACCGGAAAATTGCGGCCAAAGAGTAGCTGGTGCTTCGGCCCCCGGCAGCGTCTTTGACGAGGACACCCTTCTTGAGGAGGTCTCCGATGTCACGCAGCGCAGTGTCGTGAGAGCATCTGGTCAGCTTCGCCCATTTGGAGGATGTCAGCTTTCCTTCGAAGCCGTTCAGCAGCTGGTTTATGATCTTGCGCTGCCGGTCGTTGAAAGACGCACCCGCGTGCAGTTCCCAGAAGCGCGCCTTTTTGAGAACTGCCTCCAATGTGGCTTCAGCCCTGTCGAAGGCGCGGTTGAGACAAGCCAGGAACCATTTCAGCCAGGGTGTGATCTCGAGGTCGCCTTTTTGCGTCGCTTCAAGAATCCCATAATAGGTCTTGCGTTCCTGCCGAATCTGCGCGGACATGCTGTAAAAGCGCTGCGCGCTCTTTTCAGAACGCGCCAGGACCATGTCCGCAATGGCGCGCGCAATGCGGCCGTTGCCATCATCAAAGGGATGGATCGTGACAAACCACAGGTGTGCGACTCCGGCTTTCAGAACAAGATCCATAGAGTCGTCTTGATTGAACCAGTCCAGGAACCTTTTCATCTCCCGCTGGAGCCGTGATGCGCCCGGTGCTTCATAGTGAACCCTTTGTTTCCCAACCGGTCCCGAGACGACCTGCATGGTGCCGGACTTGTCGTTGCGCCATGCGCCGACGGTGATTTTCCGCATGCCGCTGCGCGCGGTTGGAAACAGCGCCGCGTGCCAGGCGAAGAGCCTTTCCCCGGTCAGGGGTTCGGCATAGTGCTGCGTAGCATCTAGCATCATCTCAACGACGCCTTCCACGTGACGGTCGGCAGCCGTCAACCCGCCAATATCCATTCCCAGACGAAGGGCGATGGAGGAGCGCACCTGCTTCCGGTCGAGCAACTCGCCTTCAATTTCGCTCGATTTGAGCACCTCCTCCGTCAGGGTCTGGAGAACCGCTTCCGCCCGGAAGGGAAAGCCCAGCGCTTCCATGCGTCCGATGAGGCGTCCTTGCCGATGCCGCACGTCGGCGAGTAACTCCGCCAGGCGTTCCGATTTCCAATGGAACCGCGGCCAATCCTTGCGATCGTGGATAAAACGGCCTATTCTACGCACCATATGCGTAGAATATAACGGTTATTCGACGCAAGGGCAATCCTATTCGGCGCATAAAGTACGTAGATTATGGGCCGTATTCGACGCATCGTCCTGGGCACCCATCCCGAGTGAAAGCCCGACCCGCTGCCAGAGCATCGAGTACAATCGCACTCGGATGCCGACTCCGGCCGCACCTGAATCCGAGCAACGCGCGCCCAGCCTGGGAGCGCGGCTGGCTCGTATTTTGCGGCCCTCGCACCAGCACACGGTATTTTCCGCAACGGTATTGCTGATGGGCTCGGTGCTGGCCTCGCGCCTGCTCGGCTACCTGCGCGAGATGTACATCGCGTGGGCCTTCGGCGCGGGACACCAGACCGACGCGTACTTCGCCGCCTTCCAGATCCCCGACTTCCTGAACTACATCCTGGCGGGCGGGACTGCGTCGATCACCTTCATTTCCATTTACACGCGGCACATCGCGCGCGATGACGAGGCGGGCGCGCAGCGCACATTCAATTCGACCATCACCATCATGACGGCGGTGTTGTGCGTGGGCACGGTGTTCCTGGAGATCTTCGCGCCGCAACTGGTGCGGCTGGTCTTCCCCAAGTTCGCCGCCGATCAAGTGGAGCTGTGCGTCCATCTGACGCGCATTCTGCTGCCCAGCCAGATCTTCTTCTATGCCGGCGGCATCGTCTCGGCCGTGCTGCTATCGAAGCGGATGTTCCTCTATCCCGCGCTCAGCCCGGCGCTGTACAACGTCTTCATCATTGTTGGAGGCGTGTTTGGCGCGAAGGCGTTTGGAATTTCGTCGCTGGCCTATGGCGCGTTCGCCGGCGCGATCATCGGGCCGTTCCTCATCAATGCCGTCGGCGCGGGCAAGGCCGGGCTGGGTTACCGCTTCAGCTTCGACTGGCGCAACTCGGGATTCCGCGAGTGGGGAAGGCTGACCATTCCGCTGATGCTGGGCGTCTCGCTGGTGTCGGCTGATGACTGGATTCTGCGCTACTTCGCGTCGGGCGGCGTGGGCGACATCTCGCGGCTGAACTATGCCAAGCGCCTGTTCGCGGTGCCGATCTCGATCCTGGGACAGGCGACGGGACAGGCGTCGATGCCGTTCTTCGCGTCGCTGTGGGAGCAAGGCAAACGCAAGCTCTTCGCCGATACGGTGAACCAGACGGTGTATCGCATATCGGCGGCATCGTTCCTGGCATCGGCATGGATGATGGCGGCGGCGCTGCCCATCATCGACCTGGCGTTCCGGCACGGACACTTCACCTTCGCCGACGCGCAGGAGACGGCGACCTACTTTTTCTGGTTCGCGATCTCGCTGGCGCTGTGGTCGGCGCAGGCGCAGTACGCGCGGGCCTTCTACGGCGCCGGCAACACGCTGACGCCGATGGTTGCGAGCACGATTATTGTGGTGGCGTCGCTGCCGGTCTATCGGACGCTGTTCTACCAGTACGGCGTGACGGGGCTGGCGATTGCGTCGGACATTGGCATCCTGATGCACACGGTGGTGCTGGCGTGGCTGCTGCATCGCAAGAAGATGGTGCTCCTGACGGAGCTGCCGTGGCTGGAGCTGATGAAGGCGTTCATCACCGCAGTGTTCGCCGGAGTGGTGAGCTATGAAGTGGCGCGCCAATTCCCGCGGCGCGGAGGGCGCGGCGCGGACGTGGTTTCGCTGGCGGCGGTGAGCGTGACGTGGCTGTGCGCGGGTGCGCTGGGATTGTGGATCACGAGATCGAGCTTGCCGCGCGATTTGCGCAGGAAGAAAGTGGCGCCGGTGATACCGGAGCAGGTGTTGGACAGCGCCGAGCCGTAGAAGGCAAGGTGTGCCGTCCCCGGGGGACTCGGTTCGTACCCCCGCTGTACCCAGGGCTTACGCCCTGGGCTACGATTGTTCCGCCCTGCGGGCGGGGGTGTAGCGGGATCGCGTTGCGAAGGCTGCCGCGCGGAAAGCAGATCGCTCTCGCGGGCCATAGCCGATGCGGTAGCTCGGCCGCCTTGCGTCAGCGGCCTGTTAAGACGGGCTCCACGCTGTGTGGACATGCGGAGCGGGGCCGGACTAATCTCGGACAAAGCATGCGCAAATCAAAGCAGGATGACTCCAACCTTCACGAGATTCTAAGCTGGCTGACGGCGCGCCAGGGCGAGATGATCGCCAGCGTGCGCGAAGTGGTGGTGCGGGAGTCGCCCACGCAGGACAAGCGCGCGTGCGACGAGCTGTGCGCCCACCTGGCCAGCGAGTTCACCTGCCTGGGCGGGGAGATCAGGATTCACCGCCAGCGCGCGGCGGGCGATCACCTGCAAGTGAACTTTCCGGGAACCAGCAGACGCGCGCCGCTGCTTCTGCTGGGGCACTTCGACACCGTGTACGATGCGGGAACGCTCCAGAAAATGCCGTGGCGGCAGGAGCGCGGGAGGCTCTACGGGCCGGGCGTGTTCGACATGAAAAGCGGTATTGTGCAGATGATGTTCGCCCTGTGGGCGCTGCGCGAAACCGCCGGCGGCGTGTCGCGGCCGGTGAAGGTGCTGCTGGTGTCGGACGAGGAGATGGGCAGCGCCAGCTCGCGGGCGATCACCGAGAAGCTGGCGAAGCAGTGCGCCGCGGTGCTGGTGTGCGAACCTTCCGGCCCGGGAGGCGCGTTCAAGACCGCGCGCAAAGGAGTGGGTTCGTTCACGCTGAAAGTGACGGGAAAGCGGGCGCATTCCGGACTCGATTTCGAGAAGGGCCAGAGCGCGATTGTGGAACTTGCGCACCAGATCCAGGCCATCTCGCGGCTGACCGATCTGGAGCGCGGCGTCACGCTGAACGTGGGCGTGATTCGCGGAGGCACGCGGACGAACGTGGTGGCCGAGGAAGCGGTCGCCGAACTGGACCTTCGCGTCGCGCACAAAGATCACGGCGCGGAGATGGAGCGCCGCGTCCGCGAACTGCGCCCGGTCAATCCGCATTGCAAGCTGGAGATTGAAGGCGGCATCAATCGTCCACCGATGGAGCGGACGGAGCAGGTGGCCGCGCTGTTTGCAGTGGCGCGCAAGACGGCGCGGGAGCTGGGATTCGGACTGCGCGAGGTCGCGGTGGGCGGCGGCTCGGACGGCAACTTCACCGCAGGCATCGGTGTTCCAACACTCGATGGGTTGGGAGCCGTGGGCGACGGCGCCCACGCCGCACACGAACACGTGATCGCCGCGGAATTGCCGCGTAGGGCGGCGCTGCTGGCCGGGTTGATTCAGGCGATCGAGTAGGCAGGGACGGCCCGAACTATTTTGACGCGCGCCTTGCGAAAAGCCTAGAATCTGCGTAGAAAGCTGCTGTCCGTTGCCTGATCGCTGACGCACCGGGCGGTGTTTCGGGAGGGTTTTATGGAAGGTCTATTCCAACCCATGCACCTGCTGGTGATCCTGGTCATTGTCCTGCTCATCTTTGGACCGAGGAAGCTGGGTGACCTGGGCAAGGGACTCGGCGAGGGTATTCGCAATTTCAAGTCGTCGCTGAACGAAGGCAACAAGCCTGATACCACCACCACCACGACGACACCGGCACCTCCCACCACGACTACGCCGGAAGAGAAGAAGTAGCAACCGTCCCGCACTTCAGCTTGATCCAGGCAAAGCCCGGAGTCCCACAGCGGCTAAAGCCGCATTGATTTTGCCGCATTTGCCGGACGGCCTGAAGGCCGTCCCCTTCAAAGAACCAAACCTAGTCAGAATTTCTTATAGCAGTGTCTTTCCTGTGGCCGCTTGGGCGCGTTGCAACAGCCGATAGAGGCGTGGCACAGGCAATCCCACGACATTGAAATAGCAGCCTTCGATGCGCTCGGCCCAGCGCGAGGCCATGCCTTGGATCGCGTAAGCGCCGGCTTTGTCCATGGGCTCGCCGGTGCGGACGTAGGCGGCGATCTCGTCTTCGGAGAGCGCGCTGAACGAGACCTGGGTGATTTCGGCCTCGACGCATTCAAATCCCGCGGCCACCAGGCAGACGCCGGTGATGACCTGATGGGTGCGGCCGGAGAGCAGACGCAACATGCGGGCCGCGTCGTCAACATCGGTTGGCTTCTCCAGCAAGTGTTCGTCGATGACAACCACGGTGTCGGCGCCCAGCACGGCATATTTGGGATAGGCGGCGACGATGGCCAGAGCTTTGTCACGGGCCAGGCGCTGGGCGTAATTCAGCGGCGTCTCGTCGGGCAAGGGTTCTTCGCGCACATCGGCAGGCGCGACGGTGAAAGGAATGCCGGCGTTGCGCAGCAACTCGGCGCGGCGGGGCGAGGCGGATGCGAGGATCAGCATGCAGTTTGATTCTACCGATTGCGCAAGCGGAGGCCTGTGTTGGGCCGGCCGATCCGGCGGCTTTTCGCGGAGTGACGACGTGATCTCCATGCGTGACGCGGGTCAACAACACGCCTGCTGCAACCTCCTTCGATTACGAATCCTGGCCACGGGCGAATCCTGCCTGCCCCCTGGTGAATCTTTTCCGTATGCCAACCAAAGTGGACCGGCGAACGGTGGACCTCTCGCAGTATCCGAAGCTTGTTGTCATTTACCTGGGCATGCGCGTGAACCGGCTCACGGGATTGAAGACGCTGCTGGGCTTCGGTCCGGGGATTTCCGCGTCGGTGGAAGCGCAGCCGGACGGACTGCTTCTGCATGAAACGATCATGTTCTCAATGTTTCCGCCGCACGTTGGCATGAGGCAATACTGGCGGGACATGGAGTCGCTGCTGGCGTGGTCGCGCTCTGAGCCGCACCGGGAGTGGTGGAAGGCATTCTTGAGGAATTCCGGAGGCACCGGGTTCTGGCACGAGACCTACCTGATGCAAGGTGGCATGGAGGCGATCTACGACGACGTGCCCGAGCCGATTGGATTCCTGCGATTCGCTCCCGCGATGCAGGCTCGCGGAGCGATGTTCGGGGCAGCGCGTCGCGCCGGGCAGGCGAGCGATGCAGGGCCTGTCCTGTCGGAATCGGAGCTGTACGGCAAAGAGAGTTAGCGGGGCGCACCGTCGGGCGGTGATCAAAGTCACCAGGCCGGATGTTCACGGCCGGCGAGGATGAGGCCCGCTAGAGTTACGCGGCCGAGCGCGGTTTGATTCTTTCCAACCGCGCGGTCGCAGTGGCAACTCGCAGGTCATAATCGGCCTGGAGATTCATCCAGAATTGGGGTGTCATGCCAAAGTACTTGCCGAGCCGCAACGCAAGGTTGGCGCTGATTCCACGTTCCTCGCGCACGACTTCATAGACTCCCGGACAGTGCAATTCCTTGGCAAGCCTGTAGGCGGTGATGTCCAGCGGTTCCATGAATTCCGTGCGTAAAATCTCGCCAGGGTGCGCAGCGATGGTCCCCTGTTTCCGTCGAGCCATTCCCATACTCCTTAGTGATAATCGGCTATTTCCACCTCGTAAGCGTTCTCCCCGAGCCATTCGAAGCAGATCCGGTATCGGTTATTGATGCGAATGCTGTATTGGCCTTTTCGATCACCGCGTAGCGGCTCCAAATGATTTCCGGGGGGCAACGCCAGGTCGCCAAGAGCGCCAGCCGCGTTTAACATCTGCAGCTTCTTAAGAGCAGGCCTGCGAATATCCGCCGGGATGCGCCGCCCCGGTTCTTCCTTCCATAGCCGCTCTGTCTCGGCGTCGCGGAAGCTCTTGATCATCCCACGGTAATACTAATGCGACGCATTACTATCGTCAAGGAGCAATAGCCGGGCAACCAAGCCGGACGTGTAAGCCGCGACCCGTCAATGGATGAGTACCGCGAGAAATATGCGGTACTCGGGCCGTCGTGCGACGCCGGTGTCAACGGAGAAAGCGACTTGCCTGTAGAATTAAAGCAGCGTTCAGCTAGCTCGCATGGATCCCTCACTCATCCGAAATTTCGCCATCATCGCCCATATCGATCATGGGAAGAGCACGCTTGCCGACCGTCTGCTGGAGCTTACCGGCTCGCTGACAGCGCGCGAGATGCAGGCGCAGGTGCTGGACGCGATGGACCTGGAGCGCG
>PLBD01000589.1 GCA_003135315.1 Acidobacteriaceae bacterium
CCTCAGAGTGTCTTTACATAAACCCAAACGCTGGTGAGCCCTCTGGAGAATTCTGGAGGTTTCGTATTGAGAATGGAGGAAGCAAAATGGCCGATAAGAAAGGACCACGTCAGGAAGTAGGAAGCCTGTTTGATCCCAAGACGGGCGAGCACACGTTTGTCATCACCTCTGTGGGTGCCAATGAAAAGGTGATTTGTCAGCGAATCGAAACCACCCACAAGGATGGAAGTCACACCTCCGAACGCATCTATGGCGGTAGAAAGCTGCCGTAACAAGCCTGGCGGCTGCACGGTCCAATCCCCACGAGGTTGGAATCGTATACGCAATCGACCGCCTCCGCTGAGCAGGATGGGTGATAGGATTGACAACTTGAATTGCCGTACCAAATATCGCAAATAGAATTCGGTCGCAAGCAGCCTGCTGAACCAAGTGTTGGTGCAAAATCTAGTCAGGCTATTTAGCCATTCGGTTCCGCAACAGATATAGAAACGCGTGTGCCGCTTTCGAAAGATGCTTGCCTTTGCGACAAACGCAGAAGTACGGAAGCCCGGTATCGATTCCCGACAAGCTGACGCCTGTAAGGGATCCGGCGGCGATCTCCCGCTGAACCACGCAGTGAGATTGAATCGAGACCCCCAAGCCGGCCTCGACTGCGCGCTTGACGCCTTCTGTGTTTCCAAAGTCGACGATCTTCGTCAGCACGATGCCCTTGTCTCGCAGTCGCTCTTCGACAATCGCCCTCGTGCCCGCCCCTCTGGCGGCTACCACGAACGTCTCTCCCAGCAGTTCGTTCGGCTTGATCTGCCTCTTGTTAGACCACCAGTGCTTGCGCGGGGCAATCGCGACTAATTTGTCGGACATAAACTCGGTGACCACCAATCGGGGGTCGTGCGCGGCGCGACTAGCCAGGCCGAGCTCGAGTTTGTTGGCCAGGATCTTCGCCACAATCTTCTCGCTCAGTGAGATGTCCAGCGTCACTTCCACCTCGGGATATTTTGTCCGGAAGGCCGCAAGGATGCCGGGCAAGACATAGATTCCGATCGGGAAGCTGGCCCCAAGGACGAGATTGCCACCGCGCAAGCCTTTCAGATCCTCGATGCGCTGCTCAGCCGTGACGATCGACGCCATGATTTCCAGGGTAGCTTCCAGCAAAATCTCGCCTGCAGGGGTGAGAGCCACCTTCTTACCCATCCGGTCAAATAGGTGCACACCGAAATACTCTTCCATCTGCTTGATGTGCTTGCTGATGCCCGGCTGGGTGAGGTGCACTAGCTCGGCTGCGCGCGTAAAGCTGTGCGACTCCGCCACCGCCCTAAAGACCCGCAGCTGGTTCAGATTATCCATGAACGGTAGTTATGCATCTCATCAAAACAAGTCATTTGATTCATGTCAAGCGGCTTCGTAGTCTTGTGATGAGACAGAGAAGGAGGCACGTCATGAGTTCTGTCAACTATGTAGCTTTGGAATGGGAAAAAGCTCCAAGCGAGAACAGAGGCGACAACCGCGGGTCCAAGCTTTTCGCGGTTCCGAAGGGTCAGACGGATCCAGTCGATGAAGTTGCCGCCAGCGTCAATGAGGTCCTCAACCTGCAACTAGCGCGCGGATCGATGCCGGCTTAACAAGCCTTATGAGGACCGAAGCGTCAATTCATGTCGGCCTGACGGCCGCATCTTGATGCACCCTGCATCCTGCGCAGAAAGAAACTCGTGCGCAAAGTCATAGCGGCGATGCGACTGCCCAGAGATCACGCGACAAGAGCCCACCGATGACCATTATCGCTGCGCACAGTGCTTGCGATACGGCTTCCGGTAGCCGTTTTCTCCAGCCTCGCACGCAGAGATACATCCGTCGGACTCGGTCGCTATTAAGGCGTGAGCGTCGAGGCTGGAGGATAGAGCCGTGGCGCTGCAAAGATGTTTCCCCGGGCGTTTCGAGCTTCACCTGGCAATTGTGAACTGGCTCGCCAAGCGACTAGGCAACGGAAATGGCATTGCTTAATGGGTGGAACCAGTGTAACATACCAAAATGAACACGCGTCTGACACTCGATAAGGCTGGCCGCATCGTCATTCCCAAGCCGCTGCGGCAAGAGCTCCATCTGGAGGCCGGGGATGCCTTGGAAATGGAGAGTGCCGGCGAGCAGATCACTCTGCGCCCGGTCCGGGGAACGGGACCGCTCACAAAGGAGCACGGCGTTTGGGTATTTCACACCGGCCAGCCCCTGTCCGCCTCCGCCACTGATGAGATGCTGCAGCAGATCCGCGGAGAGCGCGACCTAGCTAACCTCGGCAAGGACGAATGAAAGCGTTCTTTGACACGTCGGTGCTGGTGCCCGTCTTTTACGGGGATCACATTCACCATCAGGCCAGTCTGCAGCTGTTTATCCAATTTGACAAATCAACTGGCTGCTGTGGAGCGCACAGCTTGGCTGAGGTGTTTTCCACGCTGACTCGGATGCCGGGCAAACATCGTATCAGCGGCGAACAATCCATGCTGTTCATCGGCAGCATACGGGAGCGGCTGTCTATCGTCGCGCTGGACGGCGATGAATATGCCGAGGCGCTGGAAGCCTCGGCTGCTCGGGGCATCATCGGAGGCGGTATTTATGACGCTATACTTGCGCATTGCGCCATCAAAGCCCGTGCGGAAACGATCTATAGCTGGAATACTCGGCACTATCTGCCATGTGGGCCGGAAGTGACCCGACGTCTCCGGACGCCCTGAGGATTTCTGGCCGAGTCGATTCTCGGCAAGTATCTCGCGCGAACATCTGCCACCCCTCTTGCAGATAGGCATTTAAGGGCCGGCGCTGTTAACCCGTATCGGACAAAATAGCTAAAATAGCTGATAGTGGGGAGAAAAAGATCCTTCCAGGGAGCAACGGTTTAACTCCTATCAACGTCTTGTAATACGAAATAATACATGTTATCGTTACGGCATTATGAGCAGCACTGAGAAAACTATCAGCTTCCGTGCCGTCGTCGAAAAGATCGACGCGCTTGATTCGTTGGCCGCCGCACAGGACCGTCCACGCAGCTATCTGATCAACGAGGCGATCGCCAACTACATCGAACTGCACGCCTACCAGGAGGCGCTGGTTCGCAAAGGGTTGGAAGAGATGAGGAAAGGCCGCGTCGTGAGCCATGATGAGGTTGTAAAGCGTATCCAGAAGACGGGACGCGCCCGCCAATGATCGAATGGACCGAGCAGGCGATACGGCAACTGGATCAAGCTCACGATTACATTGCTCTCTCCAACAGCGAGGAGGTTGCCGCCCGGATCACGATGCAGATCGTCACCAGCGTTCAACAGCTCGCCGCCTTCCCCATGTCAGGCAGGGCGGGCCGGGTTCCAGGCACCCGTGAGCTGGTCATTGCGAATACGCCCGTTATAGCAGCCTATGCCATCCAGAAGGCCCGTATCGTGATCCTCGCCTTGTACCACGGCGCACAACAATGGCCCAAGGTCTTCTAGGCGCAGAGAACCGGCAGGGCTCTAACGAAGACTGAGAGGCAGTTCACCATCCGCCGGGCACCCGACGGCTACATGTGCCGTTGGAGTTACACCTCGCCGTTCGGTGGGTCAGCTGCAGCGATTAGTTCATCTGCACCGACTCCGGAGGATCGGGCGTTCGCAATTTGCTTGCAGGACCGGCGCCGGTTTCCTCGACCGACGGCCACGACATTCCAAGGTCGCACGCCGGCTTCTTAAGGCTTGCTTCCGTGCGCTCAGGCTTATCAGAGGGGGTTTCGTAGGCGCGAAGATCAGGTTGAGACCTCTTCTCGCCCGCTTCTGCATCTTCTTCTTCCTCCGCCTGCTTCGCCTTCGAGAGCGGCAAGGGTGACGGCACCTTCCAGACGGCGGTGAACTACACCGTGGGCTCAGAGTCCGTCTGGGCGGCGGTAGGGGACTTCAACGGCGACGGCAAGCCCGACCTGGCAGTCGCAAATTTCACCGACGCCGACTTGTCAATCGTGCTGAATGACACGCCGTTCCTGGCCCCGGCGATTGTCGAAAGCCCGCAGCCGAAGTCCACTTTGGCGTTGCTTCAGTGACCTTCCACTGGGATGCTTGGGATCTGGCATCAGCCTACTGGATCGATGTGGGTTCAACGCCGGGCGGCAGCCAGTATCACCAGGTCCCAGAGCCCGCGCACGACCGTGTTCTCAGCCAAAGTGAGCGGATTGCCCACCGACGGCAGCAAGTCTATGTGACCATGTACTCGCAGATCGGCGGTCAGTGGGTGAACAACCAATCCACTTACACTTCCGGTCCGTAAGGATCTGAAACGGGCACGGCGCCGCCGCTCCCGGGCGGCGGCGTTTCCCCCAAGTCATGTCGCAGGGCAGCCGCCCTGACGGCTGCCCTTGCTTGATTTAGTTGTCAAGGAACCATAGGCACAATGAATCGGCGGCCGGCACTCTTGGCGTGCCGTGTCACCGCTTTCACTGTCCTGCCCCTCGGGGCCCTGATTTCTAGCTGCGTCAATGCGTGGCGCCAGTCATCCTGAATTCTCGATCGAAGCCTCGTCGCCCTTCCCGTTTTTGTGTTTGTTTTTCCTTTTCACGCTCATAACAAAAGACTTGTTGGCTTCGTTTGGCAAAACGGCCCTGTTCAAGCCGCGGGAGGAACCTCCTCAATGATCCGCGGCCTCTCCACCGTTGCCCTGCGCCTCGACGTCCTTCTCTTTCCGCGCCTTTTGCAGGCGCTCTAATGTGGCGACGTTGGAAAGCAGTCGCCGGTGAAATGTCGTTTCGTACCGCAAAATGCGGTCGAGGTTGTCCCCGAACGGAATGCGGAGTTGCGCTTTAAGTGCCTCGAGTTGCTGTTCCGGCAGCTCGGGTGCGGCCACTCGTGTCGCCAGCTCCGTTACGGCAGTACCCTGCTCGCAGCGCAGCGCGCGTTCCAGGCGCCAAAGACAACTGGCGATATCCCGTACGAGGAATTGTTCGGCTGCGCCAACGGGTTTACGATCACGGGAAAGCTCGCGGCGTAATTCTTCGATTCTGGCAAGCTCTTCGCCCTCCAGAATCGCAGTCTCAGCCCGCAGGCCGTGCTTCATGGCATTGCCCCGCGAGTGCCGCTTGCCACGCTCAGTTTTCGGGCCGGTGGACCACCCTGAATTTTCGCGGTTGGCTTCCAGCGTCGCAGCCGAGACGGCTTTGCGGGGTCTTCCCCTTGGTCTTTTCGGCGTCGCGGTCGCTTCTGGCTCGACCTGTGCATCCGGCAGACTGATCCCCGCCGTCTGGATGGCATCTGCAGTTGTTGCTGAGTTCACAAGATGATCCGTCATACTTTTTTCCCCTTTCGACAGTCCGACTGGTTGGGGGCCATTCCCAAAGCTACGTTGGCCGCAGCGACCTGGACGGCCCCCCCCGTTTCATGCGGAGGCCCTTATGGTTGGGGCCAAATTTCTGCGCTCCGCGGCCCGGTGTTTTCCCCACCGTGATTGGCCTTCGCGAGTTCGCACTGCAACTTGTCATAGCCTAGGGACAACTGGTCGCGCAGCTCGACGTAAACGCTAAGCATCTGCGACGGGTGAATGCCGACCTGCTGCATGGCCGTTTTCAACGAGGCCATGATGTAATCGAAAACGATCTTGAAGCGCGGCCCGTGGAGGTCGATTACGTCAGCTTGCTGCCGCAGCACCTGGCTGTCGAGCAGCAAGGCGTGTAAGGCGCGTAGACCTTTGAGTTCGTGATCAAAGCGGGCGAGGCTCCCGCTGGTTGCTGGCTGGTGCAGTTCCGCCAATAAGCGAGCCATCCGACGAACGACGAGCCGACTAAGATCGCCGGCCGGACTCTCCCGATCCTCCAGGAGTTCGCCGATCACTCCAAGATCGGCGAGTGCCGCAGCCTTGCGCTGCGCTTCGGCCCCTGCGAGCAGCTTCTCGCGCTCCAGTTCCTGCGCGGTTGGATATTGACTCTTGGTTTTCATAACGCTCTCCTTAGGTATGTTTTTGTGGGCGAATCTCCGAGCCCCGCGGTTTCATCGTCGACGTCACGTTGAGTACCGCCCGCGGACAGCCAAGAATCCGTCCCTCGCTTAAGAGACCGGCAGCAGGTTTGTGAATCTAATTATCAAACCCTGTTGATTGCGAGTTTGGCGGCCACCCGAGATCTTCTGTTACTTTCAGTTTTGTAGGCGTTTTCGCTATGGGTGTGACCCGCACTCCGCTCCGCCGTCCCACTCCTTCGACCCATTTTCGAAAAGGCAAACGAATTTTTTGCCGCAAGATTCGCCATCGAAGCGGTCAACGATCACCGGGGTTGGTAGCTGCAATTTTGTCGATTTTGTTGGTCTTTCTCGCCGTGTCGCTCCCCGGCAAGAAATTTTTCAAATCTGTTGTCAAGATTACTTTCCGCAACGGT
>PLBD01000119.1 GCA_003135315.1 Acidobacteriaceae bacterium
GAAGCTGCGCCCCTTCAAAACCACGGACTAAGTCAGAGCTTTCGGTAACGCTCGTTACGGCTTCTTTTCGGGCGGCGAGGTAGCTTGCGGGACCGATACCGGCGGTGCGGCGGACGGAGCATCCGGCGGCGGTTGCTGATCCAGATATCGCACGATTATCGTGATCCTTCGATTCGCGGGGTCGGACGGGTCTTTGGCGTTGCGCGGCTGCTGATCGGCGAAGCCGCGCACCTGCGCGACCTGGTCCGCACGCAGGCCGTGCTGCTGCATCAGGCGGCGGCTGGCGTTGGCGCGATCGGCGGACAGCTCCCAGTTGCTGTAATTGGCGCGGGATGAAAACGGCTGCGAATCGGTGTGACCCTCAATCGAAACCTTGTTGGGGACCTTGCCCAGTTCCTCGGCAATGGTCATCATCAGCTCGCGGCCGTCGCCGTTGGGCTCGGTCTGTCCGCTTTCGAAGAACGTGCCATTCTTCGATTCCAGCATTTCGATGCGCAGACCTTCGGATGTGACCGTCAGCTCGATGTGGTCTTTCAGCTTGTCGAAGTTGGCGACCTGGCGAATCGCTTTTTCCAGCTCGGTCTTTACTTTGTCGAGGCTCTCTTTGCTGACCTCGTGGGTTGGCGGCTGGTTGGTCCCGGTCAGCTTTCCCGTGCCCGCCGGGTCCTTAAAGTATCCGCTGATCGCCTCCTGGATGGGCTTGCTGGTGTTCATCAGCCAGAGCACGATAAACAACGCCATCATCGCGGTGACGAAGTCGGCGTAGGCGACCTTCCATGCGCCGCCGTGATGGCCGCCGTGGCCGCCTTTGCGCTTGATGACGATGGGTTGTACGTTCGCGGCCATGCGCTTTTGTCCTCAGGAGGACGCAGGAGCAGCCTCAGCCGCAGGCGCGGCTTCGGAACTGGCGGCAGCAGCGCCGGATTGTTTGCAATGCTTCTCGAACTCCGAGAAGCTGGGGCGCAGATGCGCCGGGACGGAGCGGCGTCCCATTTCCACCGCCAGCAAGGGCGACGTGCCTTTCATGAAGGCGATCATGGTCACGCGCAGCACGTGCAGGTATTCGTGTTCTTCGTGGGCGAGTTTGGCCAGGTTGGCGGCGATAGGCCCAATGAAGCCATAGCACAGCAGAATGCCCAGGAACGTTCCCACGAGCGCCGCTGCGACCTTCTTGCCAATCTCTTCCGGAGGGCCGCCGAGAGCGCTCATGGTCATGACCACGCCGAGTACGGCGGCGACAATTCCCAGGCCAGGCAGGGAGTCGGCGACGCTGCTCAAGGCGGACACCGACTGCTCCGACTCATGGGAGTGGACATCCATGTCGGCCTCGATCATCTGGTCGACGTCGAAGGGCTCAACGCCGCCCATCAGCACCATGCGCATAGTGTCGCAGACAAAATCGCGCACGTGATGGTCTTTGACGAAGCCGGGGAAGGCGGTGAAAAACTTGCTCTTGGACGGCTCTTCAATGTCGTTTTCCACCGAGTTGGGACCGTCGCGGCGGATCTTGTTGAACATGTCGTACATCATTTTCAGCGAGTCAAGATAGCGCTTCTTGGTGAACTTCGACCCCTTGAGCACCTGCAGAATTCCATTCACAACTTCTTTGAGGGTGTGCAGAGGATTGGCGACCAGCAGGGTTCCGAGGGCTGCGCCGCAGATGATGATGGCTTCCGAGGGCTGGATGAGCACACGGATGGGCCCGTGTTCCATGAGGAACCCGCCGATCACAGCGCCGAGAACGACCAGAATTCCGATGATGGCAAACATGCTGTTTGTGGCTTTCCAAGCGTGATCCGCCGCAATCCGCAGCGCCTGGGGCGCGCCATCCAGCCGCGGGAGGACACGCCTCGCTGGCGTCTGGTCATGGCGAGATCATGGGACACGCGCCTCCCTCCTCTTCTATCGGCGAGGCGGGGAAAATCTTGCGTCTGAGGAAGCGGGGATGGTTACGCTGGCTTACGGCGCGGCTTCTGTTTGGCGGAAATTGAGCGGATGATGAGTTTGCCTTTGCCGCTGGCCGGCAGCGGGACCTTGTTTTGGGCGACGGCGGCGGCGATGAGGGCTTCAACCTCGGGGCGAGCCAGGGTCTGCGCCGACTCCAGCCGGATGAAACGATTTTGGCTGCCGGAGCCGAGCAGCAGGTGATGCGGATCGGGCAGAGTGGCACCGTGGTAGAAAGCGAGGCCCACACCGTTCGCCGCTGCGGCAATC
Organism: Acidobacteriaceae bacterium; assembly: GCA_003135315.1. Classification (GTDB taxonomy): domain Bacteria; phylum Acidobacteriota; class Terriglobia; order Terriglobales; family Acidobacteriaceae; genus Bog-257. The sequence goes on from PLBD01000119.1 coordinate 2,215, forward strand.
GAGACAATGCAATCGGAGGGGCGTTCCGTGGAGCAGTAGCCGATGACGAAGAAGTTGTAGTTGTCATAGACCAACTCGTTGGCGGTGGGCAGGCGCCTGCGTAACGCTTTGCGCACGGCGCGAATTAACGCCTGGTCCTTCGGATCGAACTTGTCGATGAAGCTGTCGAGCTGTTGGGCGGCGTCGGGGGATGCTGACCGAACGGGCTTCGAAGATGCCTTCATAGCGCTGTACAGCCTAGCACAGGAGCGCGGTGTCGAGAACCGATCTTGCTCCGTGGTCATCCTCTTTGAAGGGGCGCGCCTTGAGGCACGCCGTAAAGCCGTCGAACGCCGCCGGCTTTAGCCGCCGAGGGAGTTCGTTTTCTATCTGGGGTCCGCTCACGTTCGAGTTTCCTCAGTGGCTAAAGCCGGCTGTCAAGACGTGTCGATCGGCGCGGCTGAAGCCGCGCCCCTTCGTGGAAGCGCTCAACAAAGCCAACCTGTCTCGGCACGACTGAAGTCGTGCGTGAGAACCGTGTCGTCCCCGGGGGACTCAGGCACTTTTTCCCAGTTAACCCAGGACTCCGCTTCCCACC
>PLBD01000485.1 GCA_003135315.1 Acidobacteriaceae bacterium
ATTTTCCGGCCATACTTCTGCTTGATTGGCCAGAGCAAGCGGCGCGCCTTATCGAGGTTCACGTTGTCCGGCCAGCTATTGAGGGGCGCGAAACGCTGTTCGCCGGAGCCTGCCCCGCCACGGCCATCGCCGATGCGGTACGTGCCCGCGCTGTGCCACGCCATCCGAATGAAGAACGGCCCATAGTGGCCAAAGTCGGCCGGCCACCACTCCTGCGAATCCGTCATCAAGGCATGCAAGTCCTTGATCACGGCATCCAGGTCAAGGCTCTTGAACTCCTTGGCGTAGTTGAACTCCTTCTCCATCGGATCGGACAGGGGGGAGTGCTGGTGCAGGATCTTCAGGTTGAGCTGCTTCGGCCACCAGTCCGCATTCGTCGCGGCCCCGGCTGCGGTGTGTGCGAGCGGGCACTTTGCTTCGGTTGACACGTTTTGCTCCTGATTTCCGGGGACAGTCGCCCCGGCTGCGGTATTGGGTGTCTTATCCATATGTTTGTTTTCCTTCGAATTAGTCAAGAAACTGTGACGAACTACCAACCCATCCTGGCTTTCCCATTCGCGCAATCGCCGCCCGCCACGACGGCTGACAAGCGCCATCATCCCGGCATCCACACACCTCCGACACCTAACCGGAAGCGCGCCGCGGAGCGCACTTCGTGCAGAGCCCCCGAAAAATGAGTTCGCATTCACGAACGATCCGCTTGCCGAGGGAGCCTTTGGCTGGCTTCGGCACGTCGTACCACGCCATGTCCTCAACTTCGCCGCAGCGATCGCAGATGAAGTGATGATGCCGCATGCCTTTCACATCGAATCGCGCGGCACGGCCCTCCACGGCCACTTCACGTACCAAACCCGCCTGCACCAGGTCCCGCAGATTGTTATAAGTCGTGGCCCTTGAAGAGCGCGGGTCCGCGCGATTCACGGCTTCGAAAATCTCCGCAGCGGTGGGATGCCGGTTGTGTTCCATCAGGAACGCCATCACGGCATAGCGTTGCGGAGTGCACCGCAACCCGCTGCCTTCCAAAGACTGTTTGATCGCCTCGGCATCCATCAAGTATTTAGATTATATCTAATATGACACTTTGTCAGGATTTTTATTATGGCTCTCGAACCGGGGCATCTGACTCGGGTCGGCTAACGGGTTTATTGGGCGGCCGTTTCAAAGAAGCGATTCAACGGGTTGAGGGCACGCTGTCTGCGGACCGGAGTACAATTCGCCGATGCGCCACCAAGCATCTCTTCTGGTCCTGATCGTTCTGGTTTTGTTGACCGCGAATGCCGAGGCAAGGGACGACCAGTTCACACCGCTGGTATGTTCTACGCTCGTCGCCAACGCCCGGCCGTTTCAAGGCACGGACGGACGCCTGCATATTGTCTACGAATTGGTTCTGACCAATACCAACCCTACTCCGGCGACCCTCAAGAGAATTGAGGTGCTCGATTCGTCGAACTCATCGAATGTTCTGGCGAGCTTTGCCGATCGGGAGTTGTTGGCGCGTCTGCGAACGGCCGGCGGTTCGGCGGTAGACAACCCGACGATTGAGTTCAACGGGACCCGGCTGTTCCTGATCGATCTTTCGTTGGATCCCGCGATCACTCCACCGGATCATTTGCTGCACAATGTCGAAGCGCTGGCGGCTCCATCGCCCGCTCGCAAACCGACCGCCCCGGTGCTCCTTAGCTATACGGTTGCACCTTTGGAGGTGCTTCAAAAATTGCCCAGGATCGGTCCTCCGCTTGCGGGCAAGGGCTGGATAGCAGTCAACGGATGTTGCGGGCCGACCGCGATCCACCGCGCGAGCAGCCTTCCGGTGAACGGCACCATCTATTTCGCTCAGCGCTTCGCCATCGATTGGATGCGTCTGGACGATGCTGGTCGGCTGGTTCACGGCGATCCTTCAGACGTCCACAATTATTCCAGCTATGGCGCTGACGTGCTGGCGGTCGCCGACGGCACGGTGGTAGATACATTCAATGATCTCAACGACCAGAAGCCCGGAACCTTGCCCGACCCCAAGACGATCACGGTGCAAAACGTGGACGGAAATCACATCGTGGTGGATCTGGGTGGCGGCGCGTTCGCCTTCTATGCTCACCTGCAAAAAGGCTCCGTCGCGGTGGCCTCGGGCGATCGCGTGAAACGCGGCCAGGTCCTGGCAAAGCTTGGAAATACCGGCAATACTTCGGCCCCACACCTGCATTTTCACCTCATGGAAGGCGCCTCTGTCCTGGGATCGAACGGAATACCCTACGAGATTGATTCCTTCCTGCTGGCGGGGCAAGTTCCGGAGGCGGATTTCGCGGCTGCGTCGGGAGTGGAGGGAGACTGGAGCAAGGGCTTATTTCCTGCGGCCAGCCCGCGACATGATCAGTTTCCTATGGATTTGAATATCGTCGACTTCTCATCCGCCAAGTGAAGTGGACAACTTCGCAAGCGCACCGCTCGGATTGCAGACTCGGGAAACAATTGCCGGATCAAGTGCGAGAGTGTGATTTCGCGACAACTATCTACCGCTGACTAGCCCTCAGGCTTCTGCGGTGCGCGAGCTCCCATCGCAGACTCCTCGTTCATCCTTTGCTGTAGCTGTTGGAAATAGCGGCTGAGGTCGGCAGGGAGCGGCCTGAACATCGGACGGTCGGATAGCATCTTATCCAGGGTGCTAAGTAAGCCTGGGTTCGCCCCAAGCTTGAAGCTGGTCGCCCGGAATCCTTCTTCCAAGTCGCTCTGGTGATGGGCCGTGGGATGGCGCCCCAGTAAGCATTCCAGCATCACTACGCCAAGCGAGAAGATGTCCGAAGCACAGGACACAGCCTCTCCTCTGGCCTGCTCCGGCGAGAAGTAACCCCGCGTTCCAAAAGGCCTGCGTGCCGCAATAGTATTGTCCTGCTCGGAATGCCGGGCGGCCCCGAGGTCGATGAGAACGGCGCCACCGGAATCTCGCAGCATAATGTTCGAGGGCTTTATGTCCCCATGAACAATATGTCGCGACCAAATTGCCGCAATTGCAGCCGCCACATCGCGCCCTATCGGCAGCACTTCGGTGTCCAGCAGCCGTCCTCCCCTTCTGAGGCGATTGCTCAGCGACGGTCCTTCTACGAATTCCGAGGCGACGTATCGCGTGCGTCTGCCGGCCACGTCACAATAGCCATGTTCAACCAGCCGAGCCAAACTTGGATCTGAGATGTTCTCAATCGCGGTGATCTCGCGCTGTACGCGAATCTCCTGATCGGGATGGAGATTCAATTTCAGGGCTACGGTGTCATTCGTCGCAGTGCCGTCTGGCTGGGAAGTTCTGGTTGCCTTAAAGATTACTCCCTGACCACCCACGGCAATTTCGGGGCCGATGATGTACCGGCGACCCAGAGCAGTTTCTATATCTGCGGGCGCAAACGCGTGAACATCCATACTATCGACGAAGCAGCGGCAGGTCTGCTTACGTTTCCTTTCCCCACGATGCGACAGAGATGTTCATAGAGGATTCCCTCTCTGACCAAGTCTGGACTCTGGATCGTGACCCCGTGCCCACACAGGCTGTTGATGATCCCTGCGGGCCTTTTGGCTCCATGAATATGTGCTCAAGGTTATTCCCGAGTAGTGCTCCTGTATATACCACTCAAGCGACGTTTTGCGTAGCACCGTAGCAAGCCCATTTACCAGTCGATTACCACCATGTTTGTGCTCCCTCGCCAGGATTGCTCTCCCGCACCAACAAACCTGCCTGCAATGCAATCCGTAAGCTCGTCTACTCGGGAGGACGTTCAACCGTGCCGCCCCAGAAATTTTCGATCGTGTGCACGACCTCCATAAACTTCTCCAGGTCGACCGGCTTGGTGACATAGCAGTTGGCGTGATTATCGTAAGATCTCAGGATGTCCTCTTCCGCTTGGGAGCTGGTGAGGATAACCACTGGTATCCTGCGTAATTTGCTGTCGGCTTTGATTTCCGCCAGGACCTCACGGCCATCTTTCCGAGGCAGATTGAGATCCAGAAAAATAATGTCAGGTCTCACGGCATCGGGGTCGTTGTTCGGCTTACGCAGGAAGTCGATTGCTTTTTGACCATCCGTAACCGAGTGGATCCGCCTGACGATTTTCGATTCCCGGAGAGCTTCCCGCATCAACCTTATGTCGCCGGGATTGTCTTCTACCAGAAGAATCTCAATGAGCGGCGCTGGCCGCGGTACGTTTGTCACCGGTCACCTCCGGAAGAGTGAATAGAAAAGTGGACCCTTTACCAGGCTGCGATTCCACCCAGATCCGGCCCCCGTGCCGCTCCACGACCTTCTTGCTGATCGCCAGTCCCATCCCAGTTCCTGGGTACTCCTCACGAGTGTGCAGTCGCTGAAAGATGACAAAGATACGGCTGGCATTTTCGGGCTCGATGCCGATGCCGTTATCCTGCACCGAAAAGCGCCAGCCACCGGCTTGCGGTTGAGCAGCAAGGTGAATGCGCGGCGGGTCGGAGCCGTGGAACTTGATGGCATTCCCCACCAGGTTCTGAAAAAGCTGCCCCATCTGTGTCTCGTCGCCTTGCACCGTGGGTAAAGGGTCGTGGGTGATGACGGCGTGCGCTTCTTCAATACTCGGTTTCAAATTGCTCAAGGCCACTTCCAGCAGCCTCTCGCAGTCGACGGCAGCGAACTCCTTGCCTTGGGTGTTGACGCGCGAATAGGCCAGCAAGGCGTTGATGAGCCTCTGCATGCGAACCGCTCCGTCAACCGCATACTGGATGAACTCGTTAGCATCGGCATCAAGCTGGCCTTGATACCGCTTGCGCAAGAGTTGGGTGTAGCTGGCCACCATGCGTAGCGGTTCCTGCAAATCGTGCGAGGCCACGTAGGCGAACTGTTGCAGCTCAGAATTGGAACGGGCCAGTTCCTCGGCCCGCATCGCCAATTCTTCTTGGCTCCGCTTACGGTCGGTGATATCCACATTGATGCCGACCATCCGGACCGGCAGTCCGGCCGGATCAAGAAATACCTTGGCGCGGGCATCGATCCAATGGATCTCGCCGTTGTCGCGCCTGCGAATCCGCCAGGCCGCGACCAACTCTCCCGTCCTTAAGGATTGCAGGAGTGCCGTCTGCATTCCCCCTCTATCTTCGGGCACGACCAGTGACTCCCAGTCCTCACGGGTACCACCGAACGCGCCTGGGGAGAGGCCGTAGAGTTGTTCTGTTTCAGGAGACCATACCGTGACGTCGTTGGCGATGTCCCATTCAAAACTGCCTGATCGTCCGGCTTGCAGGGCAAGCGCAAGGCGCTCCTGGCTGATTCGCAGCTCATGCTCCGCCCGCTTGGATTGGGTAATGTCGCGGCTGATGGTGGAAGCTCCCAGGACTTTTCCCTTGCTGTCCTTGATGGGACTGCAGGAAAGCGATATCTGGACCCTCTTGCCGTCCTTGCGCACCCGCTCCGTTTCGAGGTGATGGACGCGTTTCCCTTGCTTGATTTGATCCAGGATGGCTTCAGACTCTTGCCGACGATCCGGTGGAATGACCATGAAAATTGGTTTTCCTATGACCTCGTCTGCTGAATAGCCGTAAATCGCCTCGGCCCCGGGATTCCAGCTTGTCACTACCCCATCCAATGTCTTTCCCACAATGGCGTCGTTGGAGTTGGTGACGATGGATGCTAAACGGATGAGGTTTTCCTCTATCCGCTTGCTCTCGCGCAGATCGGTAGTTATCAGGCAGAGGCCGGGCGCTTGTTCATTTGGAATCAGGTTGACGGATGCGAGTGCGGGAATCAGATGCCCGTCGCTTCGTTCAAACTGCAATTCTCTCCGGCCACTGCCTTTGAAGCCATGCATCAGAAAGTTCTGAAACTGTTCCCGTTCCGCAGCAGGAACGAGGGTTGTCGCCGGCAAAGCCACCAGCTTCTCGATGGGTCGGCCAACCATCTCGCCGAGACGCTGGTTGCAGAACAGTATGGTGCAGTCCGGGTTAAGGTAGGCAACACCCTCACTCATGCATTCCGCTAGAAAACGGTAGGGTTCGTCCGCGCTGCGCAGGGTAAAGATCTGTGGCCCGCTCGGGCCGTCCACCGCGATCCCATCCACCCCGCCGCGGCGGATCGCTTGTAGAGTCTGTTCTGCCTCGGCTAGACGCGCGCGCAGCTCTTCGATCTCACGCTCGGCACTGCCGACCTGTCGAACTCTAAGCATGGCTCGCTGCCTTTTCCTTCAAGTCCAGCACCATCAAAACCTTGTCCCGATCCGAGAGATCGCCGATGAGCCGCCGTACCGGAAGAGGAAGTTGCTTGACCAGGGTTGGGACGGCCAGAATGCCCTCTCCTTTCGCCAGCAGGGGCGCCTGATAGATATCCACGACCTCCAGGTCGTAGTTTCCCATCAAGTAGTCCTGGCAGATAGCGTTGAGGTTCATGATGGCTTTCTGCGACAGGCGACTCGCACCTGTCACATAGAGCTTCAGGACGTATCCCTTCCGGGATCCGGGCAGGCGGTGTGCAGGGGTTGTTTTCATCGCTTCACCTCAGATTGGATGGAGATCCAGTCCTACCAGTACGCGTTCCCTTACGGAAAGATCGCCGATAATTCTCTTTATGGGCGTCGGCAGCTTGCGAACCAGGGTAGGTACAGCCAGTATCTGGTGCCCGCTGGCCAGTTGCGGCTTCTTGCGCAGGTCTACGATCTCGATGTGATACCTGCCCTTCAGGTTCTGCTCGCAGACTTCCTTCAGATTGGACAGAGCACGCCTCGAGCGCTCGGTCTGTCCGGCAATGTAGAGACGCAGGCTCCAATAATCGGTGCTCGCGGGAATGGCGTTGCATTTCTTTCCGGGCATGATTTTCACCAACCTCTTCGTTTTCCGATTCCTGTCACTCAGGCTCGCCCGTTGCTGTGCACGGGGACTACATCCGCGCTGCGCGCCTGGGCCATCTCCCTGCGATCCAGGGTGAGTTGCTTTTCGTGCGACTCCATCAGGCGGGCGTCGCGTGCCAGTTCCTGCTCTTCCGCCTTGAATTCCTCGCGCATGCGGGCGATGTCCGCTTCCAGTTTCTGCCGCTTTTGTCTTAGGTCGAGATTCTTGCGCTCCAGTTGCTGCTTGCGTTGCAGCTCCTCCGCACGCTCGCGCGCTTCCTGGGCCACCCGCGCCGACCCGGTAAGCAGACCGGATGGTCCCACGTAGACGTCGTGCAACTGCACTCCGTTGTCGGTCAGCACAAACTCCCGGATCTGGTTGGAATGCGCCATACCGCGCGACTTCAGCACATAAAGTCCGCGATTGCGTTCGCCGTTGCC